>CAVHBE010000125.1:6903-14543 GCA_963634045.1 Methanobrevibacter smithii | reverse complement strand
ACGGTATTTGCGAGCCGCAGCAAGGGCAGGTGACGACAAACGACCCGCAATCAACCTCTACGCTCGGAAACATATTGTTGTCTATAAGGGCACACGGCAGTTTTCCGTACTTCCCCATCGCAATATCGCCTCGCCAGCTCATACACGCTCCCCTCTCGCTATACAAAACAGGAAGAGCATGCACCGGCGGGCGTGCGCGAGATTGTATCGCCACGCGATCCGATCAAACAACATGATCGTCAAAGAATACCAAAGCCAAATACGCTAATACGGCAGAAGCCCCGCCTTTTCACGCTTCTTTTCCGAGCGATCGAACTCAATGCGATGGGCCTCAAGAAACACCGTATTGGGTCGCCACTGACGCTCATTCGGCTGCCTTAGCGTCGCACCCGCAAAGGAAGCGTAGTCGGTCTTATCCAGCAGGTACGATCCGCACAGCCGATATTCGCCGCAAACAGGCTCAAACGAAATCAGGTGAGCATCAAATAGGGAATGAAGATCGCGCCGAAGCAGAATGCCATTGCTGGCAACCTGCGATTTGGGTCCCGAGTAATTCTCGATATGTGCAGCCTCCAGAGCTTCGCTGACGCCGCAGTCCGACACCGCGCAACGGCCGTCATAGGCGGCAACGAGCTGCTTGCGGAACCATTGCTGCCCCAATCGCTCGCGCCTTAACGCATAGCGGACCTTTTCGTCGTCGGTCGCACCCTGTCCGGCAAACTCAATATCGACGGGCATGTGCTTCAGATAACTCATGTCGGGTGCAAAACGAGGGTCCGGTCCGCCTTTATGAACAGGACCGTGCAGAACAAACCATCCGTTTTCGGGCTCGAACCGCTCAACAAACGCAAGGCCGAGCACCTTGTAGCCCACCTCGGTTGCAAATATGACTCCGACCGGAACGCCACATTCCATGCAGTTGAGCATTTTACGGTTATAGTCTTGGTCTCGAGAACCAACGGCGCCTGGCGCTTGAACCGAATACTTAATGACCCACGTGCCATCGTCCAAATAGAGCGGAGGCACATCGGTGTAGAAGCTCTTTTTAGAGTTATGGACCGAAAGCGCAAAGATCTTATTGGGATCTTGCTTCACCCGATCCTGGCCCGGCCAGAAGATCCCTGAATCCCGCGTTACGGGAAAGAAGTCCGAGCCAATTCTCAAACGATACTGATACTGAGGGCTATCTTCCTTGGTGTGGTGCGGAAGGCTGGTCCAAACGCCGCCGCGCTGTTCCTCACCCAGAAACCACTCCCATGCCTCAACGTATTCGGAAGGCACGAGACTGCAGGCGCGGTCATAGCTTGGTCCATCCATCAACGGAACAGCAAGGTCAATGTCGTTCATCGCCAGCACCTACAACCATACGAACGCGAGTCATGCCCCTCAATAATATGGCCGGAAGTCAATTATTACGAGATCTCATTCCGCGATCGGCACATCGTTGATGCTCTCGGTTTGCCGCTGGCGCGCTTGTACCCCGCTACCCCACTTCCCTGTATACTGATGTAGCACGTGTTTCATCCGGGCTTGTTGGGCCGGATTGTTCATGAGAGGGTCTTATGGCTGCTTCGAATCCGCCTAAGGGGAGCGTTTCTTCTTCGTCCATCAAGCCGGTTACGCGCAAGGCTGTGCGTTGCCAGCGCGAGGTCGCTTGGCTTGTCACGCAGGCGGCGGGCAGGCTTGTGGCGACCACTCAGGACGTCAATGCGCCTACGCCGAGCTTTGTGTTAGCGGCGGCGCTGGATTTTGTGCGCCAATTGGAGCTTGCCGCACAGGATGCCAGCGGCCACCTCGACTACCAGAATGTTATGGCGCCCGACCTGCAAACGTTCTGCCACATGGCCAAGTTGCCCGCCGCACCCAATGCGCTTTCGGACGCAGGCTACATGTTTACGCTTTCGGGCGCGGACCTTATCCGCGACATCTATGCATACTGCAGCGAGCTCGCCGAGCGCCACGTCTTTGACGCGGCTGAAGTCAAACCGGGATATGTCATCAAGCTGGTTCTTAGGCTGTTCTTGATGGACGGGTTCGGGGCCATGCCGGCGTAAGCCGAGTCTTTAGCATCACCGTCGACTGAGCAACAACCGCTTTACCTTAGTGGGCGCCAATTGAGGGTCGATTATTGGGTCGCCTCGTCCACTAACGCATTTATTCCACGCGCTCTGACAGTCGATACTTGCGGTTGCGGCTTGTCAACGGCGCCGTCGGCTCAAGCTCGCCCTGCTCAATGAGCGCATTGACGCGTGCCCTGACCTGGGAAACCGTGAGTCCCGTGCGCTCCGCCAGTTCGCGCGTCCCCAATTCGCCGTAGCGCTTGAGCGCCGTCATAATCAAGTCCCCGCCATGATCGACCGGCTCGATCTTTGAACGGTAAAGTACGACCTTGAACCGATCGAACCCCGGGCAGAACAGGGGCTCGGCCAGACCATGCGCGCGCATGGCATCGAGCATCATCGGGATGCCCGAGCCATTGCCCTCAGCCGGCGAACCTGCGCCATCCGGCAGCGGGACAATCGACATGAGTTTCACGAGCGTCGCGTTACGGCATCGGGAGCTGCCGTCAAACAAGCTCTCGCGAGTCTTCCCTCCATAAAGGCCGCCGGGATTCGTCACCTCGATACGGTCGTCAAAAACGTCGACGGCGATCGATTGCCCACAGAACCGATCCCCGTATTCCCTGTGGATAACCGCGTTGGCGACTGCCTCGCGCAGGACCTCCTCGGGAATCTCCAGCGAGTCGATACGCGAGATGCCTTGGACGGTCGAGGTGCGGCGCAGGTTTTTGGCGACAGCCGCGACAGTATCCGAAATCATCTCGCCCAGGGTGCCCTCGCAGACTGTGCGGTCCATAAATCTTAGCGGTCCCGCAGCGCCCTTTTGAGTTCCCGCATGGACAGCCACATCAATGAAGAGCTTGGGATAGAACTGCTGAGGGTAAACGCCCGCGGCAAGGAGGCCGGCCTTGGTAACATTGCCCTGGAAGTCGAGGAGATTCAGGCGCTCCATCTTTGTCTTCTTGTCCGTCGCACCACGCATCGCTCGAGGCGTCAACGAATAGGCGCGTTCTATCGTGCGGTCGACCAGCGACTCGTCGAGATCGCCCACACTCGTGCCGGGCACCGCATCGCGATCGCTCGGAGTCGCTCGACCGTATGACGCCAATGCGAGCACCTCGGTCGATGAAAGCGGCACATCTTTGTCATCGATGCGTTTGTAGCCGCCACCTTGAGCGCCCCGCTCTATGACATAGCACGGCTTGCTCGACGGGTCGAGCTCCTCAATCGTGATGACCAGAACCACGGTGCCCTGGAGCTCCACGCGCTCAATGGTGTATTTGGGCGGATTGGCCAGCTTTCCGCGACCGCCAGCATCGCCCATGCCCGCCACGAATTGGTTGAGCACTTTCTCGGTCTCAAAGTTTGCAACTGGGACAAAACCCGCGCGCTCGCTCACTCCGAGCACGATGATGCCGCCGGCGGTGTTTGCGAAAGCGCTGACCGTTTCCCATACGTCGCGGGAAAGCGTCATGGCGCTCTCTTTTACTTCGACGCTAAGGTCATCCGAACCCATTCGCTTTAAAGACTCGAGCAAACCGGCCAGCTCGTTTTCGTTCATCTGCACGTCCTTTCGCTCGGTTCTGCGAAGAATGCCGCGAATAGATTTCCTTCGTCTCTCAGTTATCTCTCGTCTTTCTGTTATCTCTCATATTAGAGAGGAGTGAGAGATGAAAGATAAGATGTCTGTCATCTGTTTCATTTAAACATGTTTTCGCTGGTAAAACAATCTATATTGAGACAATACCATGGTTGCCTGTCTCTTTGCAGCATTGTTATCTCTCATATTTGTCTCTCGTCTTTCTGTTATCTCTCGTATTAGAGACGAATGAGATATGAGAGATGTGCGGGCGACGGATGAGCGTGGATTTTTGGACGGTCGGGAAATGAGGGTGGATATTTGGACGGTTTTTGGGCTTTTGGCAGCCGATTTCGTCCGAAAATCCACGCTCATTTGATGGGCGTCCGAATTTCCACGCTCGTGTGTCCGAAAATCCACGCTCATCCGGCAGATTGGTCGAGGGCCCCATATGGGTATACTCTCGAGGATTCGACTCGATTCGCCCCCCGCTGGGGCGTCAAAGGAGACTGCATATGCCCACCACCTCAACCGACCCGCGCGCCGCAGCCGCCGCACTGCTGGTGCCTGGCACCACCTGCCATGGCTTTGCCGTCGAGCGCTGCGAGACCGTGCCCGAGCTCGACTCGGACGCCTACGTGCTGCGCCACACCGCCTCGGGCGCTCGCCTGCTGTACCTGGCGTGCGACGACGAAAACAAGGCCTTTGCCATTGGCTTTAAGACGCCGCCGGCCGATTCCACCGGCGTGTTCCATATTCTTGAGCACTCGGTGCTGTGCGGATCGGCCAAGTTTCCCGTCAAGGAGCCGTTTGTTGACCTAATCAAGAGCTCCATGCAGACGTTCCTCAACGCCATGACCTACCCCGACAAGACCATCTACCCCGTTGCCACCACCAACGAGCAGGATCTGTACAACCTGATGGACGTGTATCTGGACGCGGTGTTCAACCCGGCCATCTACACCAAGTCCACCATTTTTGAGCAGGAGGGCTGGCACTACGAGCTGGACCTGCCGGAGGACGCCGAGGGCGATGGCGAGGGCGGCTCCGCGAGCCTGCGCGAGGGCACCCTGCGCTATAACGGCGTGGTGTTCAACGAGATGAAGGGCGCGCTGTCCGATCCCATGAGCGTGCTGGACGATGCTGTCAACGCCGCGCTCTATCCCGACACCGCCTATGCGCACGAGAGCGGTGGCGACCCGCGTGCGATTCCCACACTCACCTACGAGCAATTCCTGGACACGCACGCGCGCCACTACAATCCTTCCAACTCCTACATCACGCTCTACGGCGACCTGGACGTGGACCGCGCGTTAGCCTTTTTGGACGAGCGCTACCTGTCGCAGCCGAGCGCCGCAAGCCGCCGCATGGGCGCAGCCGTTGCCGCCGGCGAGGACCCGTCCACGCTGGCACCCAATCCGCTGGGCGTGCAGGCGCCCGTGACCTGCGAGTATAAGCGCGTCGAGATGGCCACCACACCCGAGAACGCCTTGGTGGGCCTGGGCCTTGTGCTGGGCAGCGCGCTCGACCGCAAGCGCACGATCGCGGCAGACATCCTGTTCGAGGCACTGCTAGGTTCCAACGAGGCACCGGTTAAGAAGGCCGTTCTTGCCGCCGGACTGGGCGGCAACGTGGTGAGCTACACCGCGGCCGAGAGCCTGCAGCCCTACGAGCTCATCATGCTGCAAAACGCGCAGCCCGGCGTGGCGCGCGAGCTGCGCCGCGTGTTCCAGGACGCCTGCCGCGACCTGTGCGAGCACGGCGTTCCGCGCGAGCGCCTGGAAGCTATCATCAGCAGCAACGAATACGACCTGCGCCAGCGCGACTACGGTATCGCCGACGGCGTGGCCATTGCGTGCGACGCGCTGAGCACCTGGCTCTACGATGACGACGCCGCGACGCTGGCGCTCAAGTACGGCCCGGTGTACGAGGAGCTACGTGGCGAGCTGGACGGCAGCTATTTTGAGGACCTGTTGCGCGAGCTCGTGCTGGAAAACGACCACATGGCGCTGGTCGAGCTGGTGCCGGTGGATGCCACCGAGGGTTCGGAGGGCGCCGAGGCCGCCGAGCTGGCAGCCAAGCGCGATGCCATGACCGATGCCGAGCTGGCCGATGTGGTCGAGCGCACGGCCGTGCTGCGTGCCGCGCAGGAAGCGGAGGACACGCCCGAGGCCAAGGCCACGCTGCCGCGCCTGCGCGTGTCCGACATTGGCGAGGCGCGCCCCGAGCCGCCGCTGGTCGTGGACACGACAGCGCCCATCCCCTGCCTACGCCACGGCATCCCCACCAACCGCCTGGCCTACGCCATGCAGTATTTCGACCTGAGCTGTGTCGCGTTTGAGGAACTGCCCTATGTGACGCTGCTCTGTCGCCTGCTCAAACAGCTGCCCACGAGCGAGCACTCGGCCGAGGAGCTCGACAACTTACTTGCCGGCAAGCTGGGCTTTTTGAGCTTTACGACCGAGGTCATGACCCAGCCCGACGTGGACGGCGTGCGCCCCTACCTGCTAGTGAGCGCCGGCGCCCTGTCCGAGAAGATCGATGCGCTGGCGAGCCTGCCGCGCGAGGTGTGGTCGAGCACGCTTTTGCTCGATGCCGACGCCGACCGCGTGCGCGACGTGCTCACGCAGATTCGCATTGGGCTTGAGCAGGGCTTTATCAACAACGGCCACTCGGCGGCGCTCGGTCGCGCGATGAGCTACAGCTCGCCTTCGGCCGTGGTGCGCGAGCAGCTTTCGGGCGTAGACTTCTACTTGTTCCTGCGCGATCTGCTCGACCACTTTGACGAGCGCCTGGACGGCCTGCGCGCCAAGCTTGCCGAGCTGGCAGGCCGCATCTTTGTGTCCGATGGCTGTCTGGCGAGCTTTACCGGCAGCGATGAGGACTTTGACGCGTACTGGGCCGCCGCGGGCGACCTGGGATTGGGCGCGGGCGACGGTGCTGTTGCCGGCCGCGACACGCTCGTGGTGCCGACGCCGTGCGACCGCCACGAGGCTTTTGTCATCCCCAGCGACATCTGCTTTGCGGCGAGCGCGTGTGACCCGCGTTGCCTGGGCATTGACGTGACGGGCGCCTGGGCGGTTGCCGCCAACGCACTCTCCTACGACTATCTGTGGAACGAGATCCGCGTGAAGGGCGGCGCGTACGGCTGCGGATTTCGTGCGGCAGGCGAGCGTCAGACGGCGTTCTACACCTACCGCGACCCGGCAATCGACCCCTCGATTGAGCGTGTGGCGCGCGCAGGCGAATGGCTCGGCAGCTTTGAGCCCGACGAGGCCGCCTTTGAGGGCTTTATCGTGAGCTGCGTGAGCGGCATGGACGCGCCGGTGAAGCCGTACGCGCTCACCAAACGCCGCAACACGACCTACCTGGCCGGACTCGATCCGCATGCACGCGAGGAGCGCCGCGCCCAGATGCTCGCCGCCACGCCCGGTGAGCTGCGCTCGCTCGGCGCCGACGTCACGCGCATCGCGGCCACCTCGCCCACCTGCGTCTTTGGCGGCCGAGACGTCATCGCCAAGAGCAACGCCGGCTTCAACGTCATCGACCTGCTGGGCTAACGCACAAAGGTAGATTTTTGGAACATGCCTGAAAATCTACCTTTTCTTTTGCCACAGTCTGCCGGTTTGTCTCGATCTGTAACGCTAAGGCGGCAATATTGGCTCCAGATGTTACAAATCGAGACGTTTCCGGATGACGCCGGCCCTTTGTCTCAATCTGTAACATCTAGGTCCAATATTGCCGAGTTACTGTTACAGATCGAGACAAACCGCCGCGAACACCCGCTCTTCGTCAAAACCCACGAAGGTTTCCATGAGCTGTCCCCTTTTACGATAGTTTGTGTGGTGGTTTGGGTGTTTGCCCAGATAAAACCTGCCAAAATAAACCTGTCCCTTTTTGGCAGGTTTGCTAGAGGAGGCCGGGATGGGTAAGGCTGAAGTGCGACGGGCGGTGATTGCTCGGCGCGATGCGATTGATTTGAATGTGCGGACGGCAAAGTC
>CAVHBE010000125.1:787-6893 GCA_963634045.1 Methanobrevibacter smithii | reverse complement strand
GCCGCTATCTGTGCGCGGCTGATTGAGCTGTTGGATCGCTTGAGTGCCGCGGCGCCGCACACCGTTGCCGTCTATGCCGCGATGGGTTCCGAAGTCGACCCTGCCGTGTTTGCCGCAGCGGCCGCCAAAAACGGCAGGCGCGTGGCCTATCCGTGCATGTTCTCGGCAGCTGACGCTGCGGCTTGTGGCCAGCGTATGTGCATGCGAGCGGTCGCCGCCAGCGACGCGACCGCGGCCCCATTTGTTGTCCATCCCACGCGAACCTTCGCTGCCGCGGACATCGACAGCAACCGCTTCCCCATCGTGCCTGCCGAAACACTCGACATGATTGTCGTGCCGCTCGTAGCCTTCGACTGCGCCGGCGCGCGCCTGGGCTACGGCGGCGGCTGCTACGACCGCTATCTGTCCATGCTCTCACCCGCATGCCAAATCATCGGCATCGCCTTTGACGAACAGCGTGTCGACCACGTTCCCACCGATGCCCACGACCTGCCGCTACCCCACATCATCAGCGCCTAACCGCTACCACATCAGCCACGGCTACAGCGGCATCATCGCAGCCTAGTGCTCCTCGCCGGCACGGGCCAGGTCGTAGGGCGTGGTCTGGTAGACATAGTAGTTGAGCCAGTTGGTGTAGAACAGCTGAGCCTGGCTGCGCCAGACGTTACGCGGCTCGGCGGTGGGGTCGTCCCCCGGGAAGTAATGCGCCGGCACCTGAGGGTTGAGGCCGCGCTTCACGTCGCGCTCGTACTCCAGGCGCAACGTGTCGGTATCGTACTCGGGATGGCCAAAGACAAAGAAGCGGCGGCTGTCGGTCGACTTGACAATGTACAGGCCCACCTCGTCGGACACGGCCACAACCTCAAGCTGCGGCTCGGCCTCCACGTCCTCGCGCCGCACATCGGTATTGCGCGAATGCACGGCATAGAAGCGGTCGTCAAAGCCGCGGACCAGCGGGCTTTGCGGCTTCACCAGATAATGCTCGAACACGCCACTCGCCTTTGCCGGCAGGTCGTACTTCTGGATACCGTAATGATGGTACAGGCCGGCCTGTGCGCCCCAACAAATGTGCAGCGTAGAGTGCGCGTGCGTGGTAGACCAGTCCATGATCTGGCAGAGCTCGGGCCAATAGTCGACCTCCTCGAACGGCATCTGCTCCACCGGCGCACCTGTGATGATCAGGCCGTCGTAGTGGATGTCGCGGATGTCGTCGAACGTACGGTAGAACGTCTCCAGGTGGCCGGCGCTCACGTGCGTGGCCTCGTGCGTCTTGGTGCGCAGCAGGTCCACCTCCACCTGCAGCGGCGTGTTGGAGAGCTTGCGCATGATCTGCGTCTCGGTGGCGATCTTGGTGGGCATGAGGTTGAGGATGAGCACGCGCAGCGGACGGATGTCCTGGTGCAGCGCACGGTACTCGGTCATGACAAAGATGTTCTCGCTCTCGAGCTGCGCGGCGGCAGGGAGGGCGTCGGGGATGCGAATGGGCATGGATGCTCCTTACGAGTCAGTTGCAGCTATGGTACAACGAGCGGCCCCATCCGCGCGAGCGTATCGCCCAGCGATGCCGTCAGCGGCCCAAATCACTCCAAAAGTAGAGATTAAGGCATGTCCCAAAAATCTACGGCACTTTAGCCTAGCAAAGTAGCAGCAGGACGCTACAATGGTTCGACGCGAAAAACTCGGCCGAAAGGATACATATATGTACCAGACGCGTAAGATCGGTGTGGTCGGCCAGGGCCACGTAGGAGCACATGTCGCCAACAGCCTGCTCATGCAGGGCATTGCCGATGAGCTGTATCTGTGCGATATCAACGAGGCCAAGGTGACGTCCGAGGTCCAGGACCTGCGCGACTCCCTTTCGTTTGTCCCGTACAACACCAAAATCGTCAACTGCTACGACCGCTACGAGGAGCTGGCCTGCTGCGACGTCATCGTCAACGCCGCCGGCAAGGTCGCACTGGCCGCTGGCAACCGCGACGGCGAGCTGTTCTTTACCACCGACGCCGCCCGCACCTTTGCCAAGCGCATCGTGGATGCCGGCTTTGACGGCATCTTCGTGAGCATCTCCAACCCCTGCGACGTCGTGTGCACCGAGTTGTGGCACCTGACCGGCTACGATCCCAAGAAGATCATCGGCTCGGGCTGTGGCCTGGACTCCGCCCGCCTGCGCACCGAGATCTCCAAAAAGGTCGGCGTGAGCCCCAAGTCTATCGACGCCTACATGATCGGCGAGCACGGCTTTAGCCAGCTGGCCGCCTTTAAGGCCGCAACCATCGCCGGCAAGAGCCTCACCGAACTTCAAGCCGAGAACCCCGACAAGTATGCCTTCGACCACATGGAGGTCGAGGAGCTCGCGCGCAAGGGCGGCTATGTGACCTACGCCGGCAAGCAGTGCACCGAGTACGCCGTCGCCAACTCCGCAGCGCGCGTCTGTGCCGCCGTGCTGCACAACGAGCACGCCGTGCTTTCGGCCTCTACGCTTATGACCGGCCAGTATGGCGAGGAGGGCATCTTTACCTCTCTGCCGTGCGTGATCGGTGCCGAGGGTGTCGAGGAGGTCTACACGCTGGACCTTTCCGAGCACGAGTTCGAGGGCTTCCACAAGAGCTGCCAGCACATCCGCGACAACATCGCCCAGCTCGACTGGTGGGATGCCGAGGCCTACGACGTCAAGTAAGCCGCTGGCTACCGCAACCTTGCGAATCTATGCGCGATACTAAGCGGGCCGCGCCGGAAACCCACCGGCGCGGCCCGCTTTTTTTGACTCACGCAGTGCCCCTGCGAATCGAAGGTGAATACTTTTCCCGTTACTTAGTACTGCTCGATGCCCATGTAGCGACGAATCTCAGGGCTGTGGTCGAACACCTTTCCGCGGGCGGCGCGCAGCTCGCAGCTCATGTTGTAGAAGAAGATCGGCTCCAGGTACGAACGCACGCTGGCGGGCACCTCGCCCACGCCGTACTCGAGTGCATCGAGCACCATTACCGTATCGGTATGCGTGTTGAGGAACGCCAACGCGCGCTCCTCCATGGGGCGGCACTCGCCCGATCCGAGCTGCACAAAGTAGAACACGCCGGGCTCGGTGGCCTCGAAGGGGCCGTGGAAGTACTCGCCGGAGTGGATGTAGCAGCAGTGCTGCCACTGCATCTCCATGAGCGAGCAGATGGCCATGGCATAGGTCTGGCTAAAGTTGGGGCCGGAACCAAGGATATAGAAGAACTTGTGCTGCTGGCAGAGCTCGGCAAAGCGATCGCCCAGCTCGGCGTTGACCTTCTCGCGGGCGGCGGGCAGCAGCGCATCCATCTGCTTTAGGCCCTCGTACATGTCGGCGAGTGCCTCGTAGCCTTCCTGCTGGTCGAGCAGCTCGGCGGCGATCAGAGCGCCGATGCCCTGAGGCACCTCGGCCTGCGGCACGCCCTCGCCCCAGGGGTAGACCCAGGTGGTCCACTTGCCGTTGTCGATCTTGGAGCCCTCGCAGTCGGTGAGGGCAACGACCTCGGCACCGGCCGCCAGCGCCATCTCGCAGCCGTCGACGACCTCTTGCGTGTTGCCGCTGTGGCTGCAGGCAATAACGAGCGACTTCTCGCCAAGGCTCTTGGGGGCCATCAGGCAAAACTCGCGTGCCGTGTAGACCGTCGAGGTAAACGTGGTGGCCTCGCGCTTGAGCAGCTCGTTGGCCGGCATCAGGTCGATCATCGAACCGCCACAAGCAATCCAAAAGACGTTCTCAATCTTGCCCTTGCGCTCGATGATTTCCTGAACCAGATCATGTGCGTTCATCCTGATGTTCCTCCTTGTGGGGCGGCTTTGAGCGACGGCGGATCGTACCTGCTGTCGTTCTATGTTGTCCTATTTATAGCACGCACGATGACGCTCGTGAAGCCATTTCGCCAAACTTGTTCTATGTTGTTCTATCTGTGGATGTTAGATGTCGAACACGTAGCGCGAGCCCACGATCTTTTGACGCCCAAGCAGCAAGGGCCGCTCGTCCGCATCGGTAAAGTACGCCTCCATATAGAAGAGTGGCTCACCGATCGGGATCTCGAGCAGTGGCGCGACTTGAGCGTCGGCAAGCGCAATCTCCACGGTACAAGGGTCGGATTTGAGCGGCGCGCGGCCCGAATGCTCGGCAACGAGCGCAAAGATTGAGTTATCGGTGAGGTCCTCGTCGGCAAGCGTCTGCAGATAAGGATGGTCAGCCAGCACAAAGGCGTTGTTCTCGAGCATGACGGGCACGCCGTCTGCCGTGCGCACACGCTCGACCACGATGAGCTCGCAGCCGGGTTCCACCCCAAAAAACGCCGCGTCCTCGCGCGTCGCCGCAACCACCGTGCGCGACACCAGGCGTGCTCCGGCCACCATGTCGTTGGCAGCGCAACCCTCGGAAAAGCTCTGAACGTCACCCTTCTGGACAATCTTGCGCTTGAGCTTGGGCGCGCACACGAACGTGCCCCTCCCCTGCTGGCGGTTGAGATACCCCGCGCGCGACAGCTCCTCGATGGCGCGGCGCACGGTGACGCGTCCCACACCATAGGACTTAGCGAGCTCCATCTCGGAAGGAATGCGCGAGCCGGATGCGTACACGCCACGCGCGATCTCGCCCTTTAGGTCGTCCATAACCTGCTGGTACAGCGGAACGGCGGATACCTCAGTGCGCTCGGTTTTATCGTCGAATGCCATCGTTACGCTCCATCCCGTGCATGCTCGGACTCAAACTCTTCAATCGCCGCCATAAACTGCTCGCCAAAGGCGTCGGCCTTTTTCTCGCCAATGCCGTTGACCTGGATAAGCTCGTCGCGCGTCTGTGGACGCAGGCGGCACAGACCGCGCAGGGCCTTGTCGGAAAAGACCATATACGGCGCCATCTCCAGCTCGGTCGAGATCTCCTTGCGCAGGGCACGCAGGCGCTCGAACAACTCGGCATCGTCGCCCACGCGTGGGCGCTGATCCAGCTCGGCCTCCTCGCGCAGCAGATCGACGGCGCGGCGGGCGCGGGCCGAGGCCTTGCGCTTGGACGCGCGACGCTTAACGGTAAAGGCAAACGCCTCATCCTCGACCTCGACGGCACGCGGACCCAGCCCCACGACCGGGTACTGCCCCTGCGAGGTGGCCAGATAACCGCGGCCGCACAGCTGGCCGATGATGTCCTTGATGCGCCCGACCGATTCGCTCGACAGCTCACCGTAGCCGCGGTCCTCGTCCAGATGCATCTGGCGAATGCGCTCGGTGTTGCCTCCGTGGAGCACATCGGCGATGAGCGACTTGCCAAAGCGCATGGGACGCGTGGCCACATAGCGCACGGCAGCGCGGGCCATATCGGTGACGTCCTCGACCTCGAACTGCGTGAGGCAGTTGCTGCAGTTGCCGCAGCTCTCGACGTCGTCCGTGGCGGTGCCGCCCGTACTGGCCGCGGCATGCTCGGCCGCGGCCTCGTCGCCAAAGTAGCGCAGCATGTATTCGCGCAGGCAGCCGGTGGTATTGCAGTAGCCCTCCATCTGGCTGAGCAGACGATATCGATTCTGGAGCGCCCACGCGCGCTGCTCGTCGTCGAGCGCCTCATCGGCAGCATCGCCGCGGTCGATCAGAAAGCGGCGCATGCGAAAATCGTTGCCGTTCCACAGCAAGTAGCAGCTGGCCGGGTCGCCATCGCGGCCGGCGCGGCCCGCCTCCTGGTAGTAGGCTTCGATGCTCTCGGGCACGTTGTTGTGGATCACGTAGCGCACGTTGGGCTTGTCGATGCCCATGCCAAAGGCGTTGGTGGCAACCATCACCTGGATATCGTCGTCGATAAAGGCGCGCTGGCTTTGGCGACGGGCGTCGTTGCCCATGCCGGCATGGTAGCGGCCAACGCGAATGCCGCTGGGGCCCAGTGCCTCGGCAAGCTCGCCCGCCAGCGCATCAACTGTCTTGCGGGTCGAACAATACACGATGCCGCTCTCGCTCGAATGCGCGATCACGTAGTCGCGCACCCAGGCAGTCTTGGCCTTGTCGCCCATCTCCTCGCAACCAAAGTAGAGGTTCTTGCGATCGAAGCCCGTCACTACCGTCGCGGGGTTTTGCAGGCCAAGCATCTGCTGAATGTCCGCGCGCACACGCTCGGTCGCCG
>CAVHBE010000125.1:0-777 GCA_963634045.1 Methanobrevibacter smithii | reverse complement strand
GTAAAGGCCGCCACGATGGGGCGCTGCGGCAGGGAATCGATAAACTCGCGAATCTGCAGGTAAGCGGGACGGAAATCCTGGCCCCATTGGCTCACGCAGTGGGCCTCGTCAATGGCCACGAGCGGCACGCCAATGCCGGCGGAACCCGCAGCCTCCTGCGCAAAGGCCAAAAAACGCGGCTCGAGCAAGCGCTCGGGCGCCACATACATAAGCTGGTAGCGGCCCTCGCGCGCCCGCTTGAGCACGGTGTTTTGCTGGGCCGGAGTAAGGCTGGAGTTGAGATAGCTGGGTCGCGCACCCGCCGCGAGCAACGCACGGGTCTGGTCCTCCATAAGCGACAGCAGCGGACTCACCACAAAGGTGATGCCGGGCAGCATGAGCGCGGGCACCTGGTAGCAAATGGACTTGCCGGCGCCCGTGGGCATAACACCCAGCGCATCACGACCGGCAAGGATCGCATCGACCATGCGGTCCTGTCCCGGGCGAAACGAGGTGTAGCCAAAATAGGCGCCGAGCGTGTCGAGCGCCATCTGCTGCATGCTATCGGTCATGGTTTCCTAACGTTCAAGTCATCTGCCGCCGATTATACGCCGCCACGCGGACAGCAGCACACGGCCGCCGCCCAGACTAGTCGTTTAAGAACGCCCCCAACGGCTAAGGAGTGTCCCCAGGTGCCGGCAGAAAAGGAACGTCCCCAAGTGCCGGCCCGGCAACGCCGATGTTTTGGCGCGGACAGACACTATGACCCAATCCGAGGGCACTAAAAAGATAGGAGCC
>CAVHBE010000124.1:0-3909 GCA_963634045.1 Methanobrevibacter smithii | reverse complement strand
GGACAACGAGGCCGTCGTCCAGAACGTCATCGACAAGGCCATTGAGGAATTCGGCCGCATCGACGCCGTCGTCAACAACGCTCAGGCCAGCGCTTCGGGCGTGACCATTGCCGATCACACCATGGACCAGTTTAACCTGGCCATTTACTCTGGCCTGTATGCCACCTACCTGTACATGCAGAAGGCCTATCCGCACCTGAAGGAGACCAAGGGTTCCGTGGTTAACTTTGCCTCGGGCGCCGGTCTGTTTGGCAACTACGGCCAGTGCAGCTATGCCGCCGCCAAGGAAGGCATCCGCGGCTTGACCCGCGTTGCCGCCAACGAGTGGGGCAAGGACGGCATCAACGTCAACATCGTGTGCCCGCTTGCTTGGACCGCTGCGCTCGAGAACTTCCAGGATGCCTATCCCGAGGCGTTCAAGGCCAACGTCCACATGCCGCCGGCGGGCCACTACGGCGACGTCGAGAAGGAAATCGGCCGCGTGGTCGTTCAGCTCTGCGGCCCCGACTTTAAGTACATGAACGGCGAGACTGTCACCCTCGAGGGTGGCATGGGCCAGCGTCCTTAAGGGTTACGCGGTTTTACCAAACCGCGTAACGGCTCGACGCTGCGCGGTCACCAGAGCGACAACTTGTCATTCAAAGAGGGCGGCATGACCAGAAGGTCTATGCCGCCCTCTTTTCATGCCAATTTGTTCGCTCTGGCGACCGCTCGCTGACGTTGCTAGAACATCGGCGTTGCCTTGGCTGTTGGAGATGATTCCAGATATAGTCGTTGGGGACGTTCTTAAATGACTAGTCGAAAGGGACACTCTTGCCGACACCTGGGGACAGTCCCTGAGTGCCAGCAGATTGGAAATGATCCGTTGGGGACGGAGGAAAACGGATCAATTTTATCCTAGTGCATTGGTGCAAGGGGGCAGGTTTCCTTTGCGCTAATTTCTGTCGAGTCGGTGCTCCTTGCGGGTTGCCCGTATAATGGTTTGCGTATGAACCGCAACCAAGGAGTTCCAGTTTATGGACCAGAGCCTTTTTAAATTCGACCTGATCGCAGAGGACCCGACGACGCATGCGCGTGCCGGCGTGCTGCACACCCCGCACGGCGACATCGAGACGCCAATCTTCATGCCCGTGGGCACCAAGGCAAACGTCAAGGGCATTCCTACCGAGACCGTCAAACAGCTCGGCGCCCAGATCGTGCTTGCCAATACCTATCACCTGTCCATGCGCCCCGGCGAGGACACCATCGCCGAGCTGGGCGGCCTGCACAAGTTTATGAACTGGCACGGTCCTATCCTCACCGACTCGGGCGGTTTCCAGGTGTTCAGCCACAACGACGCCGTCAAGCTCACCGACGAGGGCGTGCGCTTTATCGTCAACGATTACGACGGTCGCCACGTGTTCTGGACGCCCGAGGACAACATGGAAATCGCCATGAAGCTCGGCTCCGACATCTGCATGCAGCTCGATCAGTGCCCGGGCTATCCCGCCACGCGCGCCTACGTTGAGCGCGCCGTTGAGCTGTCGAGTATGTGGGCCGAGCGCTGCTATAAGGCGCATAACCGCGACGACCAGGCGCTCTTTGGCATTGTTCAGGGCGGCATGCACCTAGATCTGCGCCTGCGCTCGCTACGCCATCTGGAGGAGTGCGGCGACTTCCCCGGTTACGGCATCGGCGGCTACTCGGTGGGCGAGGACCACGAGACCATGTTCGAGACCCTGGCGCCGCTTGTGAGCGAGTACATGCCCAAGCACAAGCCGCGCTACCTGATGGGCGTCGGCAACCCGACGACGCTCGTGCGCGGCGTGGGCGTGGGCATCGATATGTTCGACTGCGTGCTGCCGACGCGCACCGGCCGCATGGGCACGGCATTCTCCAGTGAAGGCCGCCTTAACTTCCGCAACGCGCGCTTTGCGCACGACGATGGTCCCATCGACCCCACCTGCACCTGCCCGGTGTGCACGGGCGGCTACAGCCGCGCGCTCATTCGCCACATGGTCACGCAGAAGGAGATGCTCGGCGGCATTCTGCTGTCGATGCACAACATCTACTACCTGCTCAACCTTATGCAGCGTGCTCGCCAGGCCATTATCGAGGGTCGCTATGGCGCATTCGTGAGCGATTGGATGAATAGCCCTGCCGCGGTGGATTACTAAGGGCGACAGACACGCTTGCAGAGCGTGGGCAACGGCAAAGGCTGAGCGGCAGCCGCTCGTCACATTCGCGGACGCCGGCTGCGCGACCGCTGACCGATGCCTTGCAAGCGCTTGATGCAACGTGGGTACCATACCGAATAGTTGATGTTCGGGCGGGTGTTTGACGCATGGCGTCGACCCCGCCCGTTTTCTTTTTCTCGATAGGAGCACCCATGATTAAGAACGAGAACGTCGAGGGCGAGCCGGCCTACGACGAGACGTATCGGCGTGGCCCCGTGGTCATGCGCGGCCCCATGATTCCTAAGGACAACACCTACGCCAACCTGCTGGCGCCTGAGGAGTCGACCGACTGGCTGCATGCCGATCCGTGGCGCGTACTGCGCATCCAGGCCGAGTTTGTCGACGGCTTTGGCGCGCTTGCCGAGCTCGGACCTGCGG
Source organism: Methanobrevibacter smithii (assembly GCA_963634045.1). Classification (GTDB taxonomy): domain Bacteria; phylum Actinomycetota; class Coriobacteriia; order Coriobacteriales; family Coriobacteriaceae; genus Collinsella. Next base: position 1,315 of record CAVHBE010000124.1, on the reverse strand, counting down.
TGACCATCTTCGGTAGCGCCCGCACGCCCAAGACCGATCCGCTCTACAAGGCGGCGCGCACGGTCGGCCGTAAGATTGCCCAGCGCGGCGTGGCGGTTATCACCGGTGGCGGCCCCGGCATCATGGAGGCGGCCAACAGGGGAGCGGCGAGCGTCAACGGCAAGTCAGTTGGTTTGGGCATTGAACTGCCGCACGAGCAGGGGCTCAACAAATACGTGAACCTCGGTATGGACTTCCGCTACTTCTTTGTGCGCAAGACCATGTTCGTCAAATACAGCTCGGGCGCTATTGTGTTTCCCGGCGGGTTTGGCACGCTCGACGAGATGTTCGAGGTGCTCACGCTGGTGCAAACGCACAAGGTCAAGCGCATGCCGCTCGTTTTGGTGGGCACCGAGTACTGGCAGGGCCTGTTCGACTGGCTCAACGGCCCGGTGATGGACGCCGGCATGATCAGCCCGCTCGATCCCGAGCTCGTGCACATCACCGACGACCTCAACGAAGCCGTCGACATCGCCCTGAGCGGGCTGATGTAGATCAATCGTGCCCACGCGACATGAATACGCATGGCAATCTGATGTTATCTAACATCAGATTGCCATTTATATTGGGTATACTGATGCAAAAGACGAGGCGAGGAGGTCGCATATGTCTACTGCAACGGTTAAGCCTACGACGGTTCGCATCGAAGAGGGGCTCAAGGAACAGGCGACTGAGTTCTTGGATTCGGTCGGCCTCAGCCTCAATTCCTATCTCAATCTTGCCGTTCGGCAGCTTGTAAATCAGCGAAAGATTCCTTTTGAGATTGTAGGAAGGGCGGAGGTGCCCAACGAGGCGACGAGGCGCGCCATGGTGATTGCCGAGGCTCATGAGTTGGGGATTTTGCCGGACGATAGCCTGTCATTCAATAACGCTGATGAGCTTATGTCATTCCTCGATGAGGAATAGCGATGTTCGAGATTAAAGTCGAGGCTCAATTTAAGGTGGACTACAAACGAACGATGCGCATGCATCCGCAGCTAAAAAGTGAGTTTAAAGCGGCGGTTGCAGAGCTTGTGGCTCATGGGTCACTTCCGGCGGAGTATGGCGTCCACGAGCTCTCAAACCCGGGCGGAAACTACAACGGCCACATCGATTTCCACCTATCCGATGGCTTGGTCGATGTGGTCGTTCTTTATCTTCCCCATAAGACTAACCCAGTGATTAGGCTGGTGAGAATGGGCACTCATCAGGAGCTGTTTCAGGGTCCGCTGGGCTGATCGCCGATTTCCAAGTTGCGGTGGAATAGGGATTGATTGACAGCTAATAAGCCAAAAAC
>CAVHBE010000123.1:5636-9701 GCA_963634045.1 Methanobrevibacter smithii | reverse complement strand
TAAGTAGGCGAGGGGCGGGAGAGGGGTGGCTTGTGCGATGGGCGCGGCGTGGCCGCGCTTGGCCAACGGTGCCTTGGCACATCCTCGGCAGCTTGCCCTAGAGCTTGTGGTGGCGCTCTTCTTTGCGCTCCTCGGCTGCCTGCTCCTCCTGCTTAAAAGCGGGGTCGTCGGGGGTGACCAGCTCATCTTCGTGCGTGCGCTTGTTGTAATGGTGGAGCAGCACGGGCTCAAATAGATGTAGATGCTTGGCGAAGGCCGCCGAGCCAATGGCGAGCACGGTAAAGATGAGCACGCGCATGGGCACCTCGACCTGGTTAATCGCGGCGGCGCCGGCCGAAAGCATGATGCACCAGGCATAGATGAGCAGCACGGCCTGCTTTTGGTTGTAGCCTTCTTGGATCAGGCGGTGGTGGATGTGGCCCTTGTCGGCCTGCCCGATGCTAATGTGGGCGCGCTTGCGGCGCACAATGGCGCTAAACGTGTCGATGATGGGCACGCCGGCAACGATGAGCGGGATGATAAGCGAGGTGAGTGCGGCGGTGCGGCTCACGTTGAGCAGCGAGATGGAGCCCAGCGCAAAGCCCAGAAGCAACGACCCCGAGTCGCCCAAGAAGATGCTTGCGGGGTTGAAGTTGTAGCGCAAAAAGGCCAGACAGGCGCCAAAGAGCGCAATGGAGAGCGCGGCGGCGTCGATGCGGCCCGAGAGAACAGCCATCGAAAACATGGTGAACGATGCGATGCCGCAGATGCCCGTGGCCAAGCCGTCGAGGCCGTCGATGAGGTTAATGATGTTGGTGAATGCCACCAGATAGATCACGGTAATGGGGTAGGCGAGCCATCCGAGCATGATCTCGCCGGGAGCAAACGGGTTGACGATGACGCCGATCCGCAGGCCGCCCATGCAGGCGATAAGCGCGGCGAGGACCTGTCCGGCCAGCTTTTGCTTGGGCGTGAGCTGGAAGACGTCGTCGATAGCGCCGGTCGCAAAGATAACGGTAAAAGAAAGCGCAAGTATGGGGTAGCTGATGTGCAGACGGGGGTGGGGCACCAAAACGGGCGGCCAACCCAGGTACCAGGTGCCTAGGATTTGCACAGTGCAGGCGACGACCAGGCCCAAAAACACCGCCGTTCCGCCCAAACGCGGGATGGGCTTGGTGTTGATGCGGCGCTTAGAAGGATAGTCGACGGCGTCGAGCTTGATTGCCAGGCGCTTAACCAGGGGTACCGTGAGGAAGGTCGTGATGAAGGCCGCCGCTGCCACGCATAGGTACGGTATGTAGCTCGGGGATGAAGCCATGAATCTAAAAACCGCCAAGCGTCGAAGGAAAAGGTCAGAAGAACGCCATGCGCAAAGGGCATAGCCGAACCATAATACTCGACCAAGGGGGGTGCATGGAATTGCACGCAGCGATAATCACGCGCTTACCAGATATTGGGATGTTGTCGATGGCTTGTCGGGATGCCGGCGGGGATCCATATGGACTGTAATGGTGATTTTCGGCAAAAGAAAACCACCCCCCACGTTACGAAAATGAACCCACCTAAAACAGGTGGGTGCCCTCATCGACTGTTCCAGCGTCCTTAACAACGAAGGATACCTGTACTAGGTACGACTGTGTGGGCTCCCTAAATAAACGCGACGGTTCACCCAGTTGCTCCGCGGGGGGCGGAATACCTACATCATAAAGCGGCACTTTATCGATTCCAGTCTTGACATTACAAAAATCGTGTCGGACGATTACGGCGCCTTGGGCTCGAGCCGTCTGTGGGGTTGATTCCTTTACGTTTGAGCTGCTGAATCGTTGTTTTGGAGCATGGTTTTATGCCGACGTCGTTGACCGAACTTTTTTCGCCCGCCTGCCATTTGTGTCCGCGCCGTTGCGGTGCGGCGCGCGATGAGGGCGCGCACGGCGTCTGCGGTGCTAACGACACGCTCAAGGTGGCCCGCGCCGCGCTTCATATGTGGGAGGAGCCGCCTATCTCGGGCGAGGCCGGTTCGGGCACGATCTTCTTTAGCGGCTGCTCGCTCAAATGTATCTACTGCCAGAACCACGAGATCTCGACCGGCAATTTTGGCCTTGAGATTTCGCCTGAGCGCCTGGTCGAGATTATGCTGGAACTGCAGGACCAGGGTGCCAACAACATCAATTTGGTGACGGCGACGCACTATGCGCACCTGTTGCCTGCCGCGATTGCCGCGGCACGGGCGCGCGGACTGGTTATCCCAATCGTCTACAACACGAGTGGTTACGAGCGCGCGAGTGCCGTGGCGGCGCTGGGCGACCTGGTCGATGTGTGGCTCACCGACTTTAAATATGCCGATGCCGGGCTTGCGCAGTCGCTCTCCCATATAAAGGATTACCCGCGTGTGGCCGTGTCGGGTCTGGCCCAGATGGCGCGCGAGATCGAGCGCCGCGGGGGAGAGTTGGTGGACGAGGACGGGCTTATGAAGCGTGGCATGATCGTGCGTCACCTGGTGCTTCCGGGGCATGCAGACGATTCGTGTCGCGTGCTGGACCTGGTGTGGCAGACGGTGGGCGACGTGCCGATCTCGGTTATGAACCAGTACACGCCCAATGCGCTCATGCGCGAGCAGGGCGGCGACCTGGCACGCGCCGTGACGCGTGAGGAGTACGAGCAGGTGCTCGACCATGCCGACGACCTGGGTTTTACGACGATGTTCTGGCAAGAGGGCGGCGCGGTAGACGAGAGCTTCACCCCGGCCTTCGACACCACCGGTGTTCTTACCAGCGCAAAGTAGTGCGTTCGTCGATGATTTTTCTGGGACGGGATAAAAAATCATCGAGAGGATCGCCTGTTCGAAAAGTTGCCAAAATAGCCGCGCCCCAAAAAGACTGGTTATTGGGCGTTGACAGTTGGCGAGCCGTAGGTAAAATATCGACTTGTCCTGGGGACGTAGCTCAGTTGGGAGAGCGCTGCCGTCGCATGGCAGAGGCCGAGGGTTCGACTCCCTTCGTCTCCACCCTTGGATTTGATAAGCCGCTGACATTGTGTCGGCGGCTTTTTTTAAAAGAAAGGGCTATACCATGGCCGAGCTTGTGTCCCAACCATTGTCCGACGAGGAGCGCGCTGAGTTGGAAGAGCTCCGCGCTGAGAAGGTCCGCCGCGAGGCTCGGGAAGAGGCCCGTCGCGAGCGTGAGGAGCTGGCTGCCCTGCGCGCCGAGCGTGCGAAGGCCGAGGAGGTCGCCTCGAACGCCGCATCCGAGCGCAAGCCCGCGCCCGCACCCAAGCCCGCTGCTGCGAAGCCTGCACCTGCCGCGCCCAAACCTCAGCCTAAAAAGGCCGCTCGTCCCAAGTCCGTCGAGCCCAAGCCGAGCCGTGACGAGATGACCTTTGCCCAGCGCATGGTTACCTCCAAGGAACCTACGGGCGAGAACGAGATCCCTGGCATGGCGCCGGCTCAAAAAATCATCATCGTGCTCGCCCTCATCGCGTTTATCGTCTTTATGGTTTACACGATCACGGGCAGCATGGGCCTGCACTAACCTGTTCGCGCCGGGCTCCATGCCCGCACGTCCGCCTCGCCCAACCCTCAACCTCTGCACAACACATCCGAAAGGTCGCCCCATGGCTTTGACCGATATCTCTCATCCCACCGACATCGCAATGCTCACCGATCTGTACGAACTCACTATGGCCCAGGGCCTGTGGGAGAGCGGCAAGGCCAATGAGCAGGGTTGTTTTACCGCGTTTTACCGCGACCATCCCTTTGGCAGCGCCTATGCCGTCATGTGCGGCACCGCCGAGCTGCCCGAGCTAGTCGAGAATCTGCGCTTTACGCCCGAGGATATCGACTACCTCGCATCGCTTGAGGCCCCGGCCGGCGGCGCGATGTTCAAGTCCGCATTCCTCGACTACCTGCGCGATTTTCGTGCGCATGTAAATATCGACGCCGTCCCCGAGGGCGAGCTCGTCTTTCCACGCGAGCCCATGGTGCGCGTCACCGGTCCTGCGCTCGAGTGCCAGCTGCTCGAGACGGCGCTGCTCAACATCGTCGGGTTCCAGACGCTTGTCGCCACCAAGACGGCGCGCGTGGTGCTGGCG
>CAVHBE010000123.1:960-5626 GCA_963634045.1 Methanobrevibacter smithii | reverse complement strand
GGCCGTCCCGTGGCCGAGTTTGGCCTGCGCCGAGCCCAGGGTCCCGATGGCGGCCTGGCCGTTGCGCGCGCGAGCTACGTCGCCGGCTGCTCCTCTACGTCCAATGTGCTCGCCGGCCGCCGCTACGGTATTCCCGTCTTTGGCACGCATGCGCACAGCTGGGTGATGAGCTTCGATTCCGAGCTCGAGGCCTTCCGCGCCTTTGCCAAGTCGAGCCCCAAGAACTGCACGCTGCTCATCGACACCTACGATGTGCGCGAGGGCTGCGAGCATGTCATTACGGTTGCCAAGGAGATGGAGGCGGCGGGCGAGCGCCTGTCGGCTATTCGCATTGACTCGGGCGACCTCGCCAAGCTCTCCAAGTATGTCCGCGGTCGTTTCGATGCCGAGGGCCTGCCCTATGTGGGGATCTCGGTTTCTAACGATCTGGATGAGTACACGATTCAGTCGCTGCTCGACCAGGGCGCGCCCATCGATAGCTTTGGCGTGGGCACCAAGCTCGCGACCTGCTACGACCAGCCGGCGCTGGGCGGCGTGTACAAGCTTTCCGCCCGCCGTGCGAGCGAGGCCGACCCGTGGACGCCGGTGGTCAAGCTCTCCGAGCAGCCCTACAAGCGCACGATCCCGGGCGTGCAGCGCGTGCGCCGTTATTACGACGGCTTTGGCGGCCCGGTCTGCGACATGATCTACGACGAGGACCATCTGGTGGGGGAGGGCGCCGCGCGCGGCAATACCCTCGTGGCCGTGAATGATGCCGCCCTGGTGACCGACGTGTCGGAGCTTGAGTATCGCGAGCTGCTGGTGCCGATCGTGCGCGATGGCAGCGCAGTGGCTCCGCGTGAGAGCATCCAGGACGCGCGCGAGCGCTGTGTTTGGGCGCTCGATCATCTGGACGCAGCTTTCAAGCGCTTCCTGTACCCGCAGACCTATGTGGTGGGCATGGAGCAGGGCCTGGCTCAGGTGCGCGACGAGCTCGTGCGCAAGAACATGGCCGCGGCCTCGGCTTTCCCCTGGGCAAAATGATTCCTTGGACGGTAGGGGCGAGTCACGCTCCCTTGGCCGCCAGCTCGGCCGTTCGCTGAACAGTTGATTGGTTTGACGTATGACGACTTCTTATAAAACGATGGTGGTAAAGATCGGTTCGTCCACGGTGGTGGGCGCCGATGGCAAGGTCAACCGCGCCTTTATCGGCGGACTTGCCGATCAAGCCGCAGCGCTGCGCAAGCTCGGCTGGCGTCTGGTCGTGGTGAGCTCGGGCGCTATTGCCTGTGGCTATCCCGTGTTGGGCTTCGACCGCAAGCCGGTCGGCGACCTTCCGAGCCTGCAGGCCTGCGCCTCGGCTGGTCAGTGCATCATCTCGTCGGCCTACGACGAGGAGTTCCATGCGCGCGACCTGCTCACCTCGCTCGTGCTGCTCACGCGTCACGACACGGCGCGTCGCACGTCCTACCTGCACGCGCGCGACGCCCTGCTGCGTCTGGTGGAGCTGGGCGTGGTGCCGGTCGTCAACGAGAACGACACCGTTACCGTCGACGAGATCAAGTTTGGCGACAACGACACACTGGCGGCGCTCGTGAGCTGCCTGGTATCTGCCGATCTGTGCGTGACGCTCTCGGACATCGATGGTCTCTATACTGCCAATCCGCATGAGGACCCCACGGCCGAGTTTGTTCCTGTCGTGCATAAGATCGATGCCAAGATTATTGCCTCGGCGGGCGATTCTTCCACATCGGTGGGCACGGGCGGCATGATTACCAAGATCCGCGCGAGTCGCATCCTGATGACGGCGGGCATTCAGAGCGTGATTTGCTCGGGCGAGGAGCCCGATGCGCTCGTGCGCCTCGCCCGCGGCGAGAGCGTGGGCACGCTGTTCGATCCGCCGGCGGAGCGTCTGGACATCGCGCCCCGCAAGCTGTGGATCGCGCTGGGCGACAAGGCACATGGGTCGGTGACGGTTGATGATGGTGCCGCGAAGGCGCTGGTTAGCCGTGGCTCTTCCTTGCTTGCGGTGGGTATTCGCGAGGTCGATGGCCAGTTTGCCGAGGGCGATGTGCTCGATGTGTGCGATCCGAGCGGTATGGTCGTCGCCCGCGGTATCGCCGAGGCCGATTCGGACGTGCTGGAACTTGCTGCCGGTCGCCGCCAGGACCAGATCGCCAGCAACCGCCTGCTCGCTAACCTGGCCGAGAAGCCGGCGATACACAGGGATAACTTGATCGTATTTGCATAAAGAAAGACAGCACTGCGGATCGTTTCCCGCAGCGCTGTCTTTCTCGTGCCGGCACTTGGGGACGTTCCTTTTGTGCCGGCAGGTGGGGACACTCCTTTGTTAGAAGATCCGGCGCAGGTCTCCGCGGTTGAGTGCTTCGTCGAAGAGGTGCTTGAACACCACGCCGCCGTGCAGGCCGTCGTGCTCGAACTCGTTGGTCACCCAGGCATGCGAGTTGCCCACGCGGCTGAGCGTATCGAGCTGCAGGCCCGAATCCACGTATATGTCGTCGAAATACACCGCGGCCTGGAGCGGAACTTCGTTGCAGGCCAGGCGCTGCGGGTCGTAGATCTTGTCCCAGCTGGTGTCTTCCATCAGCAGGTCCATGGCGGGCTTAAACGGCTTAAGCTCGGGCATCTGCTCAAACATCCACGGGAACATGGCCTCGCCGGTAAACATGAGCGGGCGTGCGAGCGTGTCGAACTCGGCGCGGTGCGCCTTCTCTTCAGCCGCGGCCCAGCCAATGGGCATAGTGTCGCCGTCGGCGTATATGAACTCCTGCAGCGTCCAGTACAGCGGATTCGTGCGCGTGTTGGTGCGCTCGAAGGCGCGCATCAAAAAGCTGTCGGATACCGAGGAGCCGCAGGTCAGCGTGCCGTCGCCGTTAACAAAAGCGTGATCGATAATCCAATGCATGCGCTCAAAGCTCGGCTTCATGCCAAAGTCGCTGCCCATGAGCTGTAGACGCTCGACCGTCATCGGCGAGCCGTCGGGCAGCACGGGCTTCTGGGCCTCGAGCGTATCGGCCAGGGCCGCCACGCGTTCGACGTCGGCGGGGTAGCGGTCGTAATACTGCTGAGTTTTAGCTGCCATGCGCGGGAAGGTGTGCGCGTAGACCTCGCTGGCGCTCGCTGGCACGTGTGGAATGCCGCCGCAGGTAAAGCTTGCCGCCACGCCTTCGGGGAAGAGCGACAGATAGCTCAACGTCAAAAAGCCGCCGTAGCTCTGGCCGAGCGTGACCCAGGGCTTGCCGCCAAAGCCCACCAGACGCAGGTACTCAAAATCGCGCACGATGGAGCTGGCGAGGTGGCGCTTGAGGAAGTCGGCCTGCGAGCGTGCTGTATCGGCGCCGGCGGCCGTTGCGCGATCACCCAGTGCCTTGATCGTGCGTCCGTCCACGCAGCTACTGCGTCCGGTGCCGCGCTGGTCGGGAAGGACCACACGGAAGTGCTTGACGGCCTCCTCGATCCAGCCGTCGCTTGTAGGCGACAGCGGACGCGGGCTCTCGCCGCCGGGGCCGCCCTGCAAAAACAGGAGCAGCGGCAGATCGTCGTTGATGCGGTCGGGCGCGCAAACCACGCGGTAGAAGAGCTTGATGCTCTCGGGCGCGCCGGCGATTGGTGCCGGCATAGCGCCGCGGCGCATGGTGCTGCCGACGGCCAGGAGCATCGGCTCCAGGCCGCGCCAGTCAAGGGGGACGTCGATGCTGTGGTCCTCGACGTAAAGGCCGGGGACGTGGTACGAAGTGATGAGGGCCATGTGAGTCTTCCGTTCGTTGCGGTGTTTCGGGTTGACCAATTCTACCGCCGCGGGCGAGGCCATGCGCAAATCGGCTACCATGGTTGCAAACTTCTAGGAGAAAGGGCCGCCCATGTCGGTCGATATAGCCACGTATGTCCACGATCTTGCCGTTGCCGCCAAGGCAGCGTCGGCCTCGCTTGCCACGGCGAGCGATGAGCAGCGCCAGGAGGCCGTGCGCGCCATGGCCGCAGCACTGCGCAACGGTGTCGACTCCATCGTCGCCGCCAACGAGCTCGATATGTCCGCCGCGCGCGATGCGGGCACTTCGGCCGGTCTGCTCGACCGTCTGCTGCTGACGCCTGAGCGCGTCGAGGGCATGGCCGCCGGTTTGGAGAAGCTCGCCGAGCTGCCCGATCCCGTCGGCCGCGTGCTCGACCACCGCGTGCTTGCGAGCGGTGTGGACCTGACCCGCGTGAGCGTGCCGTTGGGCCTGGTCGCCATGGTCTACGAGGCGCGCCCCAACGTGACGGCCGACGCCGCAGGCATCTGCATCCGTACCGGCAACGCCTGCATTCTACGCGGCGGCTCGCTGGCCTATCACTCGTGTGCCATGATCGCCGAGCTGCTGGCCGATGCGCTCGAGGCCAAGGGCTTCCCGCGCGAGGCCGTGTCGATGATCGAGTCCACCGACCGCGAGGCCACCGGCGAGCTCATGAAGCTCCGCGGTATTGTCGACGTACTCATTCCGCGCGGAGGTGCAGGCCTGATCCAGCGCTGCGTGCGCGAGTCGCTTGTGCCGGTGATCGAGACGGGCACGGGCAACTGCCACATCTACGTGCATGAATCCGCCGACTTTGATAAGGCGCTCAACATTATCGTTAATGCCAAGACCCAGCGCGTAGGCGTGTGCAATGCCGCCGAGTCGCTGCTGGTCGA
>CAVHBE010000123.1:330-950 GCA_963634045.1 Methanobrevibacter smithii | reverse complement strand
GCCGGGCTTGTGGAGGGCGATGACTACGTCGCCGCGACTGAGGAGGACTGGGGTCGCGAGTACCTGGCGCTCGAGATGAGCGTGAAGGTCGTGGCAAACGAGGACGAGGCCATCGCACACATCAACCGCTACGGCACGATGCACTCCGAGGCCATCGTTGCCGAGGACACGGATGCTTGCGAGTGCTTCCTCGATGCGGTCGATGCCTCGGCCGTGTACTCCAACGCCAGCACTCGCTTTACTGACGGCGGCGAGTTTGGCCTGGGCGCCGAGATCGGCATCTCGACCCAAAAGCTCCACGCCCGTGGCCCCTTTGCCGCCGAGGCCCTCACCACCTACAAATACAAGCTCCGCGGCACCGGCCAGGTCCGCCCCTAAACCCCTCGTAAACGAAAACCACCACAAAGGTGCCTGTCCCCTTTGTGGCGGTTTTAGGTGGCGTGGGCGGTTAGGCCTGGAAGGTATCGCGGTCGGGGGCGAAGGACTGCATGGCCGCGATGGTGCGGTCAAAGAGCTCGGGGAGCTCCCAGCCCAACATCTCGGCGCCCTGCGAAATCACGTCGCGCGAGCAGCCGGCGGCAAAGCGCTTGTCCTTGAACTTCTTCTTGAGCGACTTGGTC
>CAVHBE010000123.1:0-302 GCA_963634045.1 Methanobrevibacter smithii | reverse complement strand
CTCTTGCTCGGGCGCATGATGACTGCAGCGCCGATCAGGCCGGTGAGCTCATCGCAGGCAAACAGGATCTTTTCCATCTGCAGCTCGGGTTTGGGCAGCGAGGTGTTGAAGTCCGACGTGTGCGTCTGGATGGCGTGAATGAGCTCGGGAGACGCACCTTCGCCCTCAAGAATCTCTGCAGCATAGATGGTGTGGTTCACGGGATCGTCCTCATGCTCCTCCCAATCCAGGTCGTGCAGCAGACCGACGATGCCCCAAAACTCCTCGTTCTCGGGGTCGAACTCGCGCGCAAAGTAGCGCAT
>CAVHBE010000122.1:0-5187 GCA_963634045.1 Methanobrevibacter smithii | reverse complement strand
TGGCGCTGTCCGTGGCCGACCGCATCCTGATGCTCTCGAGCTCGGCCTATTCGGTCGTGAGCCCCGAGGCCTGTGCGTCGATCCTGTGGAAGGATACCGAGCGCGCGAATGAGGCCGCCGAGGCGCTTAAGCTCACGGCCCCCGATCTGCTGGTGCTCGGCATTATCGACGGCATTGTTGACGATAAGGGCCTGTCGCATGAGGAGATCGCCGGTGCCGTCATGTCCTCGGCATTTGATGCCTTCGATACGCTTGGGCGGCTCGACGACGCGACCCGCACAAACCTCCGCTACGAAAAGTACCGCGCAATCGGTCGGTACCGCACGATGTGACAAAGGGGCAGTCCGCATGTCACATTGGGAAAGGCGTTCCATGTCACAAGTTTCTAACACCTCGTTTGCAACGACGGTTTCATCAAACGCCATGGCCGTGGTGGACTATCTGTCCAAAAGCATGATGTCGGCGCTGCCCTTTATTGTCTGCGCGGCGTTGTTCCGCACCGTCGCCGTCATTATGGGCGAAGGCATGCTGGGCCTGTGGTCTGCCGATTCCGAAATCTATCGCCTGTTCTACAGTTGGCTCTATAACGCCGGCTACTACTTTTTGCCCATTTATCTTGGTTGGGCGGCCGCTCGCCAGCTCGGTTGCTCGGAGCAGCTGGGCATGATGCTGGGCGGCGTATTGATTGCACCCGATCTGCTTAAGCTCGTCGATGCCGCATCGACGACGGGGGCATCGATGACTTCCGTGTATGGCCTGCTTCCTGCGCCAGTCAATGATTACACGACGACTGTTATTCCGGTTCTCATCTCGGTGCCCGTGCTATGGCGAGTGGAGTGTTTCTTTCAGCGCGTTATCCCTAAGGCCGTGGCGTTTTCGTTCGTTCCGTTTGCGACCATGCTTGTCATGGTTCCGGTTTCGCTGTGTATTACGGCGCCGGCGGGCAGCTATCTGGGCATGCTGTTGGGCCAGCTTATGTTTATGCTTGGCAATTCCGGTGGCATCGTGTCGCTGCTCACGCTCATGGGGCTTGCCGCGGGCTGGGAGTTCCTAAAGATCGCCGGCGTCAGCAACGTTGTCCTATCGCTTGCCTACGCGCAGTTCATGAGTGTGGGAACGGATTCGTGCATCCTGATCGCCGCGACGATGGCGACGTTCGCCGTTTGGGGCATGCCCTTTGGCGCGTCGCTCCGCGTTGCGGATAAGGACGAGAAGGCGCTCATGCTGGGCTATTCGATCTCGGGTGTGCTTGGTGGCGTAAGCGAGCCGGCGCTGTACGGTTGCGGCTTTAAATATGGCAGGTGCCTGACGTGCATGGCCATTGGCGGCGCCGTCGGAGGCCTTGTTGCGGCCGTGGGCCACGTTACGGCCTATACCATCGGCATGACGAATGTCCTCATGGTCATTGGCTTTGCCACGGGCGGCATCTCGAACCTGCTGTGGTGCTGTGCTGCCGGCGGCACGGCATTTGCGGTGTCTGCGGCGCTGAGCTACTGCTTTGGCGTGGTGCCGACGAAGGGGCAGGCGGCAGAAGACGAAGCCGATTTGTCCGAAACAGTGGCGAGCGCTGCTGAAGCAAGCGCATAAACCTGTGCGACTAAAGGGGGATTCCTTTGCCATGCTCCAAGGCCGTGGCCCGTGTGGGTCGCGGCCTTTTTGTATCTGGAGGACAAAGTGGCTACACTACAATCCGTTTGAGCAATAGATATATAAGTAGAACCGTGGGGGCGGATGTAGATGGTCGAGTGGATTGTTAAGCGCGCACAGGGCGATCGTGCGCGTGTGGGCACGTTAGCTGGCATGGTGTGTATTGTCGCCAATGTTGCGCTTTGTGCTGCGAAGGGCGCAATTGGTGTGGTTTCGGGATCGGTTTCGATCGTGGCGGATGCCATGAACAACCTGTCCGATGCCAGCTCGAATATCGTGAGCGTGCTGGGCTTTAAGCTGGCGAGCAAGCCGGCGGACCCCGAGCATCCTTACGGACATGGCCGCTACGAGTATCTCTCGGGTCTGGTCGTGGCGGCGCTCGTGCTTCTCATTGGCCTTGAACTGGTGAAGTCCTCGTTTGAGCGCATCATCCACCCCGAACCTGTCGAGTTCTCGCTTGCCCTGGTGGCAGTCCTGGCGCTTTCGATGGTTGTTAAGCTGTGGATGGCGGCGCTCAACCAAAAGCTCGGCGACCGTATCGAGTCCGAGACACTGCATGCGACTGCCCAGGATTCCAAGAACGATGTTCTTGCCACGGGCGCCGTGCTGGCGTGCGCAATTGTTTCGCAGGTGACGCACATCAATCTTGACGCATGGGTCGGCCTTGCCGTTGGCGCCTATATTGGCTGGAGCGGCTTTGAACTTATTCAAGATACGGTGAGCCCGCTTTTGGGCCAGACGCCCGATCCTAAGCTGGTCAAGCACATTCGAGACAAGATCATGAGCTACCCCGGCGTTTTGGGCGTTCACGATTTGATGGTTCACGACTACGGCCCGGGCAGGAAGTTTGCAAGTGCTCACGCCGAGATGGCAGCCGAGGCCAGCCCGCTGGGAAGTCACGACACGCTCGATAACATCGAGCAGGCGTTTAGGAACGAAGACGGCATGATTGTCACGCTTCATTACGATCCCATTGTGACCGACGATCCCAAGGTGGCGAGCATGCGCTTGCGCATCAACGGCCCAGGAGATCGATAGCCGCCTTTCGATTCATGATTTGCGCTGCGTGCCGGGCCCCACGCACACCAACGTGATTTTTGACTGCGTGCGTCCCTCGGATTTGGCGATGAGCGCCGAGGACCTAAAGCACGCGCTGGCACAACGGGTCGAATCGGAATATCCCAAGTCGATTGCCAAGATTACGATCGACGAAGACTACGTAGGACATACCCACGAGTAAGGCTGTGCCGGCAAAGCAGGTTATGCAGAAGGGGAGAGCATGAAGAAGCTGTATCTACTCCGCCACGGTCAGACGGAGTTCAACGTCAAAAAGCTGGTCCAGGGCCGCTGCGATTCACCGCTGACCGACCTGGGCCGCAAACAAGCGGGAATGGCAGCCGCATGGCTCAAGGGCCACGACGTTGTCCCCGACAAAGTGGTCTCTTCGTCCTTAGGCCGAGCCATGGACACTGCTCAGCTCGTCGCTACCGAACTCCTCGGCCCGGACGCAGCAGTCGAGCCCTGCGAAGGCATCATCGAGCGCTGCTACGGCACCTTCGAAGAAGGCCCGCACGACGCGCTACCCACCGACGTCTGGGATCCGGGCGAGGACCTGGTCCCCTTCGGAGGAGAAGGAAGCCGCGCACTGCAAGAACGCATGGTAGGCACCCTCACTAATCTCATGGACTCCGAGGGCATCGAAGCCCTCCTAGCAGTAAGCCACGGCAGCGCCAGCCGCCAATTCATTAAGGCTGCAGCCCCAGAGGGCTTCGAGCTCCCAACAAAACTCCCCAACTGCGCCATCATGATCTTCGATTTCGATGAGGCAAAGCCACAAGCAGAAGGCAAGCCAATGCAATGCAAATTCACCCTTCAGCAAATAGTGGACCCCCAACAAAGTAATTAGCTGAGCGAGCAGAGTTAAGCAGACATCAACGTGGCGTTCCCAGTGTGCGGCGGAGGGGGCGGGCCTGAGACATATTAAGGTTGTCGCGAGTTCCGCACGAACAGGAGAGCACTTAATGTGCTCTCCGTCGTGAGCAGGACTGTAGAGCAGCAACCTTAATATGTCTCAGGCCCGCCCCCTCCGCCGCACACTGGGAACGTGCCACGCACTTTACCTGCGTAAACAATGTGAGTGAAATATGAATCTCGATGGATACGCCCGCAGCCGTGTATACTAAACAGCTGTGTGTAACCAGGGGAGTATTCTGGCTGGACAAAATGCCTGCTTAATAGGGTTGTCAGGTAGTCCGGGCGAAATACAAGGCTGGGGAGCACGTCGTGTAAGTAGTGGTCCTCTAGGGGCGTACGCTCGGTGGTGTACGCATTGTCCCAAGACCACGCGAGAGTTGGGATCATATCTTGATCAGCATGATTCTCGGCCGCAAGATTGGCATGACCCAGGTTTGGGACGAGGACGACAACGTCGTTCCCGTCACGGTCATCCAGGCTGGCCCCTGCGCTGTCTCGCAGGTTAAAACTCAGGCAACCGACGGCTATGACGCCGTCCAGATCGGTTTCGGCGACATCAAGGCCAAGAACGTGAACAAGCCCATGGCTGGTCACTTCGCCAAGGCTGGCGTCGAGCCTGTCCGCTTCCTTCGTGAGGTCCGCGTCGAGAACGGCGAGGAGCACAAGGTCGGCGAGGTCGTCACCGTCGCTGATTTCGCTGATGTCGAGAAGGTCGACGTCATCGGTACCTCCAAGGGTAAGGGCTTCCAGGGTCGCATCAAGCGCTGGGGTCAGCGCCGCGGTCCTATGACGCATGGTTCTCACTTCCAGCGTCACCCCGGTTCTATCGGTCAGTGCGCCTATCCTGCGCGCGTCCTCAAGGGCGTCAAGATGGCCGGTCACATGGGTAACGAGCGCGTTACCGTCAAGAACCTTTCCGTTGTCCGCATCGATGCCGAGCAGAACCTCATCTTGGTCAAGGGCGCTGTCCCGGGTGCCAAGAATGGTCTCGTCGCCATCCGTATGGCCTAAGGGCCCAGCCCATTTAGCCCAGCGTCATACCAAGGAGAACACTTAAATGGCAAAGTTTGAAGTAAAGAACAGCGAGGGCAAGAAGGTCGCCGAGGCCGAGCTCGCCGCTGAGGTGTACGGCATCGAGCCGAACATCCACGTTATGCACCACATCGTCAAGTGCCAGATGGCCTCTTGGCGTCAGGGCACCCAGTCCGCTAAGGGCCGCTCTGAGGTTTCCGGTGGCGGCAAGAAGCCTTGGCGTCAGAAGGGCACCGGCCGTGCCCGCCAGGGTTCCATCCGTGCTGCCCAGTGGCGTCACGGTGGCGTTGTCTTCGCCCCCAAGCCCCGTTCCTACGCCAAGCGTATGAACAACAAGGAGGTCAAGCTGGCTATGCGCTCCGCGCTGTCCGCCAAGCTGGCCGATGGCGAGCTCGTGCTCGTCGACGACTACGGCTTCGAGAAGCCTTCCACCAAGGCTGCCGTCGCCATGCTCAAGGCTCTCGGCCTTGAGGGCAAGCGTCTGACCATCATCGTTCGCGATGAGGACGTCAACGCCTACCTGTCGTTCCGCAA
>CAVHBE010000121.1:14341-14690 GCA_963634045.1 Methanobrevibacter smithii | reverse complement strand
GCCTATATCACCCGCGTCGGTTCGGGCCCCATGCCCACCGAGCTTTCCTATGAGTCCGAGGCCGGCCATACGCTGACCGAGGAGGGCTATGAGTACGGCGTGACCACCGGCCGTCGCCGTCGCTGCGGTTGGTTCGATGGCCCCATCGCCAACTACGCCTCGCGTGTTAACGGCCTCACCGATATCGCCATGACCAAGCTCGACGTGCTTTCGGCCTTCGATACCATTAAGGTGTGCGTTGCCTACGACGTCGACGGCGAGCGTTACACGAGCGTGCCCGAGCATCAGGTTCGTTTTGAGCACGCCAAGCCCATCTACGAGGAGCTCCCGGGCTGGAAGTGCGACATCA
>CAVHBE010000121.1:12443-14331 GCA_963634045.1 Methanobrevibacter smithii | reverse complement strand
GCTTTGAGGAGCTGCCGCAGGAGGCTCAGGACTACGTGGCGTTTATCGAGGATCTGGCACACACCCGCGTGACGTTTATTGGCGTCGGCGCTGGTCGCGAGCAGATCATCAACCGATTCTGGAAGTAATCGGCACTATTCGGTTATTGCGATATACCCCTTTGCAGCCCGGACGGGCGGCCGAGGGGTATATTTGCTTGCAAAGGGCTCGCGCGGAGCGGGCCGTTCATCCATAGAGGAGGCACCCTTGAAGGCGGACACTCAAACCATCGACATCCTGTTGTTGGGCAGCGGCGGCCGCGAGCATGCTCTGGCAGCAAAGCTCGCAGCATCACCGCGCGCCGGCAAGCTCTACATCGCGCCGGGTAACGGCGGCACCGCGAGCTGCGGCGAGAACGTGGTTCTCGACGAATGCGATCCTGCGGCCGTGGCGGCGTTTGCGCAGAGCCACGGATGCGGACTCGTGGTGATTGGCCCCGAGGCTCCGCTCGTGGCGGGCGTAGCCGATGCCGTGCGCGCGGCGGGCATTCCCTGCTTTGGCCCGGGTGCCGAGGGCGCTCAGATGGAGGGTTCCAAGCTATTCTCCAAGCAGCTCATGGAGCGTGCCGGCATTCCGACGGCCGCCTACGGCTCGTTTACCGACGAGGCTTTGGCTCTTGCCTGCGTGCGCGAGCAGGGCGCCCCGCTGGTCGTGAAGGCTGACGGCCTGGCTGCAGGCAAGGGCGTTATCGTGGCGACTGAGCTCGAGCAGGCCGAGGAGGCCGTGCGCGAGTGCTTTGGCGGCACCTTTGGCGATGCCGGCAACACCGTTGTCATTGAGGAGATGCTGGTTGGCCCCGAGTGCTCGCTGCTGGCCTTTACCGACGGCAAGACCGTGCGCCCCATGGCCACCTCGCAGGATCACAAGCGTGCACTCGAGGGCGACAAGGGCCCCAACACCGGTGGCATGGGCGTCTACAGCCCGGTACCCATCGTGACCGACGAAGAGCACGCCACGATGGTGAAGGTCATGGAGCAGACCGTGGCCGAGCTTGCTGCCGAGGGCATTGACTACCGCGGCTGTCTGTATGGCGGCTTTATGCTCACCCCCGCCGGCCCCAAGGTGCTGGAGTTCAACGCCCGCTTTGGCGACCCCGAGACGCAGGTCGTGCTGCCGCGCCTCAAGAACGACCTGGTCGAGGTTATGCTCGCCTGCGCCAACTGCGAGCTCGATCAGATTGAGCTCGACTGGCGTGACGAGTGGGCTGTGGCTGTTGTCCTGACGAGCGCGGGCTACCCCGGCAGCTACGAGAAGGGCAAAGTCATCACCGGCATCGCCGACGCCGAGGCCATGGAGAACGTGACCGTGTACCATGCCGGCACCGCCGTGGTGGACGGTCAGCTCGTGACCAACGGTGGCCGTGTGCTTGCCGTGACCGCGCTGGGCGACACGTTTGAGAACGCCCGCAACCTTGCCTACGAGGCTTGCGAGAAGATTGATTTTGAGGGCAAGACCCTGCGTCATGACATCGGCCTGCGCGCGCTGCGTGGCCGCGACGCCTGGGATGCCTAAAGTCCGAGAGGGATGAGACGGATGGACGAGAAGAACGAAGAGCTCGTGGACGCGCGGATCGTCGAAGAGGACAGCCGCATGTATGGGCACGCCGAGGGCGAGTCTGGTGGCGAGGTCGCTGACGAGCCGGCGCTGGTGCTGGGCGACGACGACCCGCACGATGCCGAGCTGCACGAGAAGATTCTTTCGGAGGAGTGCGCCTGGAAGGGCAAGATCCTCGACGTCCACCGTCTTGAGGTCGAGCTGCCCAACGGTCGCCGTAGCGCCCGCGATATCGTTCGCCATCCGGGTGCGGCGGCCGTTGTGGCGCTGACCGAGAGCGGCAAGATCGTACTGG
>CAVHBE010000121.1:0-12433 GCA_963634045.1 Methanobrevibacter smithii | reverse complement strand
CGTCAGTACCGCACCGCCATCGACCGCGTGACGGTCGAGATTCCCGCCGGCAAGCTCGATCCAGGCGAGGACCCGCTCGATTGCGCCAAGCGCGAGCTGCACGAGGAGACGGGCTTTAGGGCTGGTCGCATTCGCTTTTTGACGTCGATTGTCACGTCCTGCGGCTTCTGTGACGAGATCATTCACATCTATCTGGCCACCAAACTCGAGTTCGATGCACCCAACCCCGATGATGACGAGTTTGTCAACGTGGATCTGGTGCCGCTGCACGAGCTGATCGACGCCGTGCTCGACGGCAAGATCGAAGATGCCAAGACCGTCGTGGGCGCCTTGGCCTGCGATAGCATCGCGCACCGCTTGGGCGGAGCCGAACTCTAGGTTACGCGGTTTTACCAAACCGCGTAACGAGTCGACGCTGCAAACGCCCCTAAGCGGCAATCTGCCTTTCAATCGTCGCTCGCGTACCGAAGTACGCGTCGCTCCTCTTTCAAGGCACCTTGCTCGCTTAGGGACGTTTTCGCTGACGTTGCCAGAACATCGGCGTTATGCTTGTTGGGCTGCTTTTCTTTCAACTCGAACGGTTCAACCAGATTTCTCACCCTATTTATTTCTCCCCGAGGACTGCATGTTTAAGCGTTTTCTTTCTTATTACAAGCCCCAGATGGGGCTTTTTGTTGCCGATACTGTTTGCGCCCTGGTGCTTGCCGCCATTGACCTGGCGTTTCCTATTATTCTGCGCAATCTGACTGGTGGGCTCTTTACCCAGGGTCAGGCTGCTATTATGCAGGCGCTCGGTATGATCGCGGTTGGTCTGGTGCTGATGTATGCCATCCGTTGCGCCTGTCGCTACTTTGTGAGCTATTGGGGCCACGTGATGGGCGCGCGCATGGAGTCCAAGATGCGCGAGGACCTGTTCGATCAGTACGAGCGCTTTAGCTTTGCGTACTTCGATCGCAACAGCTCAGGTGACATGATGAGCCGCGTGGTCAACGACCTGTTCGATATCTGCGAGGCGGCACACCACGTGCCCGAGTGGATTATCATCTGCGGTATCGAGATTATCGGCTCGTTTGTGATCCTCTTTACCATCGCTCCGGTGCTGGCGCTTGCCATGGCCGTGGCGACGGCGGTGTTTGCGGTCATCATGTTTTGGCAGAACATGCGCATGCGCGAGGTCTTTAGCGACAACCGCAAAAAGATCAGCGGTATTAATGCTCAGCTGCAGGATTCGCTGGCCGGCATGCGCGTGGTCAAGAGTTTTGCGAACGAGGAGGCTGAACGCTCCAAGTTCCGCTCCTCCAACGACCGCTATCTTTCGTCCAAAGAGAATATGTATCACGCCATGGGCGTTTACACTGCGACGTATGGCCTGCTCTCGGGCGTGTTGTACGTGATCGTGGTGCTGCTGGGTGGTTGGCTGGTCGCCCAGGGACAGCTGCAGGCGGTCGATATGGCGACCTTCGCGCTCTACATTTCACTGTTCTGCACGCCGCTCGAGACGCTCGTCAATTCGGCTGAAACGTATCAGAAGGCCATCGCCGGCTTTAAGCGTATGGACGAGGTGCTTTCGACCGCCCCGGATATCCAGGACAAGCCGGATGCCGCGGACCTGCAGGTGACGGCTGGCGCGGTTGAATATCGCGACGTGTGCTTTAGCTACGAGGACGTTGAGCTCGGCGCAGGCGAAGAAGCTCGCCCCGTGATCGACCATATGAACCTGTCCATCAAGCCCGGACAGACCATTGCCCTGGTTGGCCCCTCGGGCGGTGGCAAGTCCACAACGTGTTCGCTGCTGCCGCGCTTTTATGACGTGGCTGCTGGATCCGTCAGCATCGACGGTCAGGACGTGCGCGACGTGACGCAGCGGAGCCTGCGCCGCGCCATTGGCCTGGTGCAGCAGGATGTCTATCTGTTTGACGGTACGATTGGCGAGAACATCGCTTACGGCAAGCCGGGCGCCACGGCAGAAGAGGTCGCCGAGGCCGCCCGCCGCGCCAATATCGATGCCTTCATTGAGTCGCTGCCGCAGGGCTACGACACGGTCGTGGGCGAGCGCGGCAGCCGTCTTTCGGGCGGCCAGAAGCAGCGCGTAGCCATTGCGCGCGTGTTTCTCAAGAACCCCAAGATCCTGATCCTGGACGAGGCGACGAGCGCCTTGGATAACGAGAGCGAGGAGGCGGTGCAGGAGTCGCTCGAGCGCCTGGCGCGCGGTCGCACCACGATCATCATCGCTCATCGTCTCTCGACCATTAAGCATGCCGACGAGATTGCGACCGTCGAGCATGGTCGCGTTGTGGAACGTGGTACGCATGAGCAGCTTCTCGCCCGTGGTGGCACCTATGCCCGTTACTATCGAATGCAGTTCGAAGGTGCGCGTGCGCACGAGCTCGACTGATTGATATGACAGGAAGTATATGGCTGAGAAGAACCCTTTGACTCCGGAAGAAGTGACGGAGTTATTCTCCGAGATCGACGCATCCGGCGTTTTGGATCCGACGCTTGCCAAAAAGCGCACCGAGCGCATGCGTGAGAAGGAGGCAGCGGCCAAGCGCGGCGACAAGGCGGCGTTGGCGCAGCTTCGCAGCGAAGATCGCGCAAGCCAGACAAAACAGATCGACCCGCTGTCCGAGGACGACCCTTCGGGCTCGCAGGTGAGCCATACCATTACGAAGACCGCTATGGCTGTGGTCATCGGCATCCTTGTACTGATCGTGGGCATGCAGATTGGCTACGGCGTGATGCGTCGCCTGAACACTGCCAACCTGTCCGAGAGTGTTTCGGTGGATACCGTTTCCACGGCACTGAAGGGCGGCCTTGAGTGGGGTAACGGCTTTACGCAGTTCCCGCTCGACTTCACCGTCGATGAAGCCGATGAACGCACGGGCACGGTCGAGGTGACGGTGTTGGACACGTCGTCTGCCAACGAGCTCGAGCTGCTGTCCAACGGGCAGATTCAGGCTGCGGCACTTGCGACCAACGCGTTGCTCAACGATAAGATTGACCGCGTGGTGTACAACGTGCACGCCTATATCGATGAGGACAGCAACATTCAGCACGATTCCTTCTTTGGCATGTTCCCCGCGAGGGGTCATCAGAGCGCCATTCTGACGTTCGTGTGGACCAAGAGCTCATCGACCGCTACGAACATCGACTGGAAGATGCATATCGTGAGTATGGACGACACGATTTCCGAGCGCATTCAAAAGCAGGTGAACTCGGTGTCGTCGCTGATTGAGGACCCGGTGGTGAGCCAGACCAAGATTGACGAGGAAAAGGCCGAGCGTGACCTGGAGCATCGTCTGCATGGCCGCGAGATTTTCCGCGGCGGCAAGCCCGATCGCACACCGTCCGAACTGCTGGAGCAGGACAAGAAATAATAAGACGCCATCATCCCGCGTGAGCCACAAGCCCCGCGGGATGATTTTTCTGGGACGGGGATTAAAAAATCATTATGCATAGAAAGTCATAATTATCATTTCGTAAACATTTCAATGAAATTAACGCCATGAGGCATGCTTACGGTTACAATACCGCGAGGCCTAACTACACACCTTTAAGCCGGTCCTGTGAGACCGGGAAGGAGAACTATGGCGAACAACCATACCGCGGGCACTACTGTCCGCACCTTCGCGCCCAGCGAGCTTTGCCAGCGCATGCTGGCCAAAACCAGCAAGGGCACCTGCGGTCCCTGCATCCTGTACCTTGAGGATGGGACCATTTTTTATGGCCGTGCATGCGGTGCCGAGGGTACTGCGACCGGCGAGGTCTGCTTCAACACCTCGCTTGAGGGCTACTTTGAGGTCATGACCGACCCGAGCTATGCCGGCCAAATCGTAACCATGACCTATCCGCAGATCGGCAACTACGGTATCGACGAGACCGACGTCCAGTCGGCCTTCCCCGGTGATACCGCCCGCCCCGCGAGCGCTCCCGCCATGCGTGGCATGATCGTCCGCGACATGTGCGCCACGCCTTCCAACTGGCGCTCGGCCGTCAGCGTGCCGGAGTACCTGCGTGCCCACGGCATCGTCGCTATCGAGGGCGTCGACACCCGCGCTCTTGTGCGCCACCTGCGCGACAACGGCTCCAAGATGGGCATTATCTCGACGGAAATCTTTGACGTCGCCGAGCTTGCCGAGCGTCTGGCCGCAGCGCCGACGCTGGTGGGCGAGAACCTGGTCAAGACCGTGAGCTGCCCTGAGCCCCACGAGTTTGCAGCTGCCGACCTGCCCGCTACGCATGACTTTGCGCTTGCCCCTGCCGCTCCTTCCCGCCACAAAGTGGTCGCCTACGATTGTGGCGTCAAACGCGGCATCCTGGAGGGTCTGGTCCGTGCCGGCTGCGGCCTTACTGTCGTGCCGTGGGATACGCCCGCGAGTGAGGTGCTCGACATGAATCCCGACGGCGTCTTTTTATCCAACGGCCCCGGCGACCCCGATGCCGTGGTGGAGACCTACGAGCAGGTGCAGCAGCTGATCGGCAAGGTGCCGGTCTTTGGCATTTGCCTCGGTCACCAGATGATCAGCTTGGCGTGTGGCGCCCAAATGGAAAAGCTTAAATTCGGTCACCGTGGCGGTAACCAGCCGGTTATGAACCTGGTGAGCCGTCGCGTGGAGATCACCGCGCAAAACCACGGCTTTGGCCTGCTGTTCCCAAGTCTGGGCAAACTGATCCCGGAGCTTTCCGGCGGCGAGACCGAGCATGAGGCCGACGGCGACCTGCGCGCCTGGGTGCGTCGCGGCATCGCGCCGGTCGTGATGAACGAGCGCTTCGGCCGCATTCGCCTGACGCACGTGAACCTCAACGACGGCACCGCCGAGGGCATCCAGCTGCTCGATGCCCCGTGCTTCTCGGTCCAGTACCACCCCGAGGCCTCGCCCGGCCCCACCGATGCCCACTATCTCTTTACCGCCTTTACGCGACTCATGGACGGCGAGGAGAACTACCTGGACATCGACACCGCGAAGGACCGCCTTGCCGGCTGGAATTTTGCTGACGATGGTTCCGCCGTTCTACCGAACGGCGGACCGGTCGACGCTGCGGCTGCATCTGGCACATCATCTTGCCGTTCTGCTTCGGACGCGCGGGCATAAGCCCAGCGCGCCCTCGCATCACGGCAACCTGATGCACCAGTTGCACCCTCGCTGACTTTTCCAAAACATTGAGTCAGCCTCTCTAGGAGGTTTTAAACATGCCGAAACGTACTGACATCAAGCGCATCCTCGTCATTGGTTCGGGCCCCATCGTTATTGGCCAGGCCTGTGAGTTCGACTACTCCGGCGCCCAGGCCTGCAAGGTGCTCAAGGAGGATGGCTTTGAGGTCATCCTGGTCAACTCCAACCCGGCGACCATCATGACCGACCCGGGTCTTGCCGACCGAACCTATGTCGAGCCCATCACCGCTGAGTTTATCGAGCGCGTAATCAAGAAAGAGCGCCCGGACGCGCTGCTGCCCACGCTGGGCGGCCAGACCGGTCTGAACGCCGCCGTCGAGCTGGCAAAAGACGGTACGCTCGACAAGTACGGCGTCGAGATGATCGGCTGCGACCTGGCCGCCATCGAGCGCGGCGAGGACCGCAAGCTCTTTAACGAGGCCATGGCCGAGATCGGCCTGGAGGTCGCGCGCTCGGGCTATGCCTATAGCGTCGCCGACGCCGAGGCCATCGCCGAGCGCGTGGGCTATCCCTGCGTGTTGCGTCCGAGCTTTACCCTCGGTGGCGCCGGCGGCGGCATCGCGCATACCCACGAGGAGCTCGTCTCCATCGTGAGCCAGGGTCTTGAACTCTCGCCTGCCCACGAGGTGCTGGTCGAGGAGTCCATCGAGGGTTGGAAAGAGTACGAGATGGAGGTCATGCGTGACCACGCCGGCAACGGCATCATCGTGTGCTCCATCGAGAACCTCGACCCCATGGGCGTGCATACCGGCGACTCCATCACCGTGGCGCCGGCGCAGACCCTCTCCGACCTTGAGTATCAGCGCATGCGTGTCGCCTCGCTCGCCATCTTGGAGAAGATCGGCGTCGAGACCGGCGGCTCCAACGTGCAGTTTGCCGTGAACCCCAGCACCGGTCGCTTGATCGTCATCGAGATGAACCCGCGCGTGAGCCGCTCGTCCGCACTGGCCTCCAAGGCAACGGGTTTCCCGATCGCCAAGGCCGCCGCGCGCCTGGCTGTGGGCTACACGCTCGACGAAATCGTCAACGACATTACCAAGGCAACGCCCGCCTGCTTTGAGCCCACGATTGACTACTGTGTGGTCAAGGTGCCGCGCTTTGCCTTCGAGAAGTTCAAGGGTACCGACCCCACGCTCACCACGCGCATGAAGGCAGTGGGCGAGATTATGGCGATTGGCCGCACCTTTGAGGAGGCCTTCGGCAAAGCCATGCGCTCGCTGGAGGACGGTCACCAGGGTATCTGCGCCGGTGGCAAGGAGGGTGCCGACAAGCTGAGCGACGACGAGCTCGCTCAAGCCGTGGCCACGCCGACCGAGCACCGCATCTTCTTTGTGGTCGAGGCCCTGCGCCGTGGCTGGGACATCGCTCGCATCCATGCCACCTGCGGCATCGACCCGTGGTACCTCAACCGCATCAACGACATGGTGCAGGTCCAGGAGAGCATCCGCGGCCTGCGTGTGGAGGATATCGACGCCGACGCGATGCGCCTGCTCAAGCAGTACGGCACGAGCGACGCCGAGATCGCCGCGCTGACCGGCTCGGACGAGCGCTTTGTGCGCGCCTACCGCAAGGGTCTGGGCGTGGTTCCCAGCATGAAGACGGTCGATACCTGCGCTGCGGAGTTCTCGAGCGCCACGGAGTACCACTACAAGACGTACGAGAACATCTACCGCACGAGCCCGGATGCCAAGAAGTGCGTAGCTCCCGACGAGACCAC
Organism: Methanobrevibacter smithii; assembly: GCA_963634045.1. GTDB lineage: Bacteria > Actinomycetota > Coriobacteriia > Coriobacteriales > Coriobacteriaceae > Collinsella. The sequence goes on along the minus strand of CAVHBE010000121.1, from coordinate 5,542 downwards.
ACTGGCGGACAAGCCCAAGGCGATGATCCTGGGCGCCGGTCCCAACCGCATTGGCCAGGGTATCGAGTTCGATTACTGCTGCGTGCATGCGAGCTATGCGCTGGCGGCCCGCGGCTTTGAGACCATCATGGTCAACTGCAATCCCGAGACCGTTTCGACCGACTACGACACGTCCGACCGCCTTTACTTTGAGCCGCTTACCTACGAGGACGTCATGGACGTTATCGATGTTGAGCGCCCCGACGGCGTCGTGGTGACGCTTGGCGGCCAGACCCCGCTTAAGCTGGCGCGCATGCTCGAGGAGAGCGGCGTGAACATCATGGGTACCAAGCCCGATGCCATCGACTTTGCCGAGGATCGCGAGCGTTTTGCCGCCCTGCTCGACAAGCTGGGCATCATGTACCCGCCGGCGGGCCAGGCCACCTCGTTTGAGGAGGCCGAGGCCGTGGCCGCGCACATTGGCTACCCGCTGCTGGTACGTCCGAGCTACGTGCTGGGCGGCCGCGGCATGATGATCGCCTACGATGCCGAGCACCTGCGCGATTACATGGCCGAGGCCGCGCGCATTAGCCCCGACTACCCGGTGTACCTGGACCGCTTCCTGGAGGGTGCGATCGAGTCTGATGTCGACGCCCTGTGCGATGGCGAAGAGGTCTACATTGGCGGCATTCTGGAGCATATCGAGGAGGCCGGTATCCACTCTGGCGACTCCGCGACCTGCATCCCGCCGTTCAGCTTTAGCGAGAGCCTGCAGGCAAAGCTTCGCGAGACCACGCGCCGCATCGCGATGGCGCTGGGCGTACGCGGCCTGGTCAACGTGCAGTATGCCATCAAGGGCGAGACCGTCTACGTGATCGAGGCAAACCCGCGCGCGAGCCGCACCGTGCCGTTCATCTCCAAGGCAACCGGCGTGCCGCTGGCCAAGTGCGCGGCGCGTATCATGGCGGGCGATTCTATCGCCAGCCTGGGTCTGCCGAGCGACGAGCGTCAGCTCGATTGGTTCTGTATGAAGGAAGCCGTTATGCCCTGGGGCCGTTTCCCGGGCGCTGACGTTATCCTGGGGCCCGAGATGAAGTCGACGGGCGAGGTCATGGGTATCGCCAAGAGCTATCCCGAGGCATACGCCAAGACGCAGCTGGCGATTGACTACAAGCTGCCCGACCCGAGCGCCGGCAAGGTGTTCATCAGCGTGTGCGACCGCGACAAGCGTCATATCCTTTCGGTCGCTCGTATCCTGCGCTACCTGGGCTTTGATATCTGCTCCACCGAGGGTACGGCGCGCGTGCTGCGCGGCGGCAACGTGACGTGCGAGGTCGTGGAGAAGATCAGCGGCCCGCACGACGGCGAGCGTCCCAACATTGGTGACCTCATCGCCGATGGCAAGATTGCGGTAATCATCAATACGCCGTACGGCCCGGGCTCGCGTGGCGATGGCTACCTGCTACGCACCGAGGCCGTCCGTCGTGGCGTGACCTGCGTGACGGCGATGTCTGCGGCCAACACGTACGTGAGTGCCATCGAGGCCGTGCGCGAGGACCAGCAGGGTCACGGCAGCGCCAACGACATGGGCATGGACGTCATCGCTCTGCAGGACCTGCCGCAGTACACGGTGTAGTTGACCTGGCCGGCCGGGGCGGGAGGGGCCGAGATTTCCCCCTTTCGCTCCGGCTGCAAGCAGAGTCGTTCAGGAGGAAACGCGGCCCCTCCCGCCCCGGCCTACGGTGACTCAATTGCACCGTGTGCTGCCGAAGGGGCTTTGCGCGATGATTGGGGCTGAACAGAAAATGAGTGTGGGCTCTGTCGTTCATTCGGACGACAGAGCCCACATTTTGTATGGGGCCTTCAGGTGAATTGCAATCATATGAAGGCCTTTTACCAAGGGAGAGATATGTCTTTGGACAGTTAGTTCAGATTTGTATTTCTCAAAGAGCAGAAGTCGGTTAATTTAGGCTCAATTGAACTGTTTTCGCTTTCCTAATGAGGCAGATATGCTTACTCAAGGGCGGAAAAGGCTTATCGCTGGGTCCCAGTGACTCAAAAACCGAGATGATTAAGCAAAAGCCACTGCCAAAAAAATACAAATCTGAACTAACTGCCCACCACCCTCTGTCAACCTTTCTATTCAAACCAAATCAGCCAACGTATGTCATAGCAATCCCCGGTAGGTCGCAGGGTGGCGGCTGAGCCTTTTCTTCGGGAAACTTCGCGAAGTCCAGTTCCCGAGGGAAAGGTATGGTCTGTGTAATACCAGATAAACAGTACATTTTTGCTTAATTGATATTTGGGAGAAGAACCAATTGGTGTGGCTTATTAAGCCCACTTTGCCATTGACGCTCATTTTAATACCACTGGGAGAATTCCGAACTTGGTTGCGCAACTGCTCCTGTATGCTGATTCAACCTAATAGGTGGATATCTGGTTGCTACCAGTTGACCACTTGGTAACGGGTGGGCCCACTGCACGGAATGTGCCGAACACCCCTCCCGTTTGATGCGTGCGCCATGCTGCAGGGCGTGCGTCCGCGACACTTCCGCATGTCGGAGGGAAGGAGTCCAGGTGTGTAGGAATTCCATTTTTACGAAACGGTGGGTGAAGGGAAGCGCGGTCCTCGTTGCCACTGCAGCGACGCTTGTGTTTGCCAATCCCCAGCAGGCGATTGCCACGCCACTCAAGGGTGTCGACTCAGCGACCGTGTCTCAGTCTGCCTCGAACGTCGTCGACATCGATTTCGCTGACGGCATCAAGGGCCGTATTACGTTCCTCGAGGACGGTATTTTCCGTTATAACGTCGACCCCAAGGGTGAGTTTTCCGAGTACGCCACGCCGCGCAGTAAGTCCCACACGGCTAAGATCCAGGCTCAGCCCGATACCTCGGACACCTACAGCAAGCCGAGTGCGACGGTTGCCGACAAGGGCGACACTATCGAGATCACCGGCGGAAAGGCGACCGTGATCCTGGACAAGGCGACTGGCAAGATGAGTATCAAGTCAGGCGACCGTGGCGTGGTTTCTGAGTCTGCGCCCCTCGACCTTGATAAGAAGGGTACCGTCCAGACGCTCGCCAAGGAGAAGTCCGAGAACTTCTTTGGCGGCGGCACCCAGAACGGCCGCTTCCTGCACACCAACCAGACCATCGCCATCTCCAACACTAACAACTGGACCGATGGCGGCGTTGCCTCGCCCAACCCGTTCTATTGGACGAGCGACGGCTACGGCGTGCTCCGAAACACGTTTGCAGAGGGTTCCTACGACTTCGGTTCCACGGACTCATCGACGGTCACGACTTTGCACAGCGAGAATGAGTTTGATGCCTATTACTTCGTGGCGACCAACGAGGGCGCCTCGAACGTGGCAACCGAGATGCTGCAGGACTACTACAAGGTGACCGGCAATCCGGTGCTGCTGCCCGAGTACGGTTTCTACCTGGGTCATCTTAATGCCTATAACCGTGATGGCTGGTCAACGACCTCGGGTCAAAAGAAGTGGGAGACCAAGGGCAGCAAGTCCTCGAGTGAGAAGGGCGACGTTAAATACGAGTCCGGCATGTCGACGGGCTACAAGCTCGACGGCACGCTTGCGGCCGAGACGCTCAACGGTGAGGGCCCTACGGTTGATACCGAGAACATGAAGGCGACCGATTTCGACCGCCAGTTCTCCGCCCGGCAGGTTATCGATGACTACGAGGACAACGACATGCCGCTCGGCTGGTTCCTGCCGAACGACGGTTACGGTGCTGGCTACGGCCAGAACGGTTACTACAAGACCGGCGGCGTCAACTCCGACGGAACGAGTTCTGCCGAGCGCCTCAACGCCGTGCGCGCCAACGTCGACAATCTTAAGAAGTTCACCGAGTATGCCAACTCCAAGGGCGTGAGCACCGGTCTCTGGACCCAGTCGAACCTCGAGCCCGATAGCAACTCCGAGACCCCGTGGCATCTGCTGCGCGATTTCGATTCTGAGGTTAAGACTGGTGGCATCACCACGCTCAAGACCGACGTCGCTTGGGTCGGCTCCGGCTACTCCTTTGGCCTCAACGGCATCAAGACGGCCTATGACACCGTGACCACCGGCGCCAACAAGCGCCCCAACATCATCACGCTTGACGGCTGGGCCGGCACGCAGCGCTTTGGCGGCATCTGGACCGGCGACCAGTACGGCGGTAACTGGGAGTACATTCGCTTCCATATCCCCACGTATATCGGCCAGAGCCTCTCGGGCAACCCCAACATCGGCTCCGATATGGACGGCATCTTTGGTGGCGATCCCATCATCTCCGCTCGCGACTACCAGTGGAAGACATTCACGCCCTCTATGCTTGACATGGACGGTTGGGGCACCTACCGCAAGTCGCCCATGACGCACGGCGATCCATACACGGGCATCTCGCGCTTCTATCTCAAGCTCAAAGCACAACTCATGCCCTATATCTACACGAGCGCGGCCTCGGCGGCCAACATCGACACGGGCAACGGCGATACCGGCCTTCCCATGATCCGCGCCATGCTGCTTTCCGACAACTCCGAGTACGCCGCAAGCACCTCGACGCAGTACCAGTACATGTTCGGTGAGAACTTCCTGGTGGCACCGGTGTATCAGGATACCCAGGCAGATGAGAACGGCAACGATGTCCGCAACGGTATCTACCTGCCCAACTACGGTACCGACGAGAATCCCACCATCTGGATTGACTACTTCTCGGGCAAGCAGTACCGCGGCGGTCAGGTCCTCAACAACTACGAGGCTCCGCTTTGGAAGCTGCCACTCTTTGTTAAGGCCAACGCCATCGTGCCGATGTACGCCGAGAACAACAACCCCGAGGCTGTGACCGAGACCAACACCAAGGGCACCAATCGCAGCCAGCGTATCGTCGAGTTCTTCGCCACCGAGGGTGAGGGCAGCTTTACGCAGTACGAGGATGACGGCTCCTCCATCGAGAACAACACGACCGAGGACGATTCCTACGGCACAATCGACAATATTTCCTACGGTGAGCATGTGAGCACCGTCTATAATTCGAGCGTGGTGGGCGGCACGGCGACCTTTACCGCCGAGGCATCGCAGGGCGGCTACAGCGGCTACGACTCCAACCGCACCACGACCTTTGTGGCCAACGTCTCCGCCAAGCCCACGAGCGTCTCCGCCAAGAACGGCGGATCCGCGCTCAACGTGGTTGAGGTCGACTCGCAGGAGGCCTTTGACGCCGCGACCCCCGAGGCCGGCCAGGCGGTCTACTTCTACAACGAGACCCCCAACCTCAACCACTACGGTAGCGACGCAGGCAGCACCGAGGCCGAGCAGGGCGAGAGCTTCAACAACACCAAGATCACCACGAATCCCAAGGTCTACGTCAAGTTCGCGAAGACCGATGTCGCCACGGCAGCGCAGACGCTCGAACTGGGCGATTTCGTGAACGCCGATGCCACGCTCGCGGCCGACCGCTTCAACGAGAACCTCTCCGCACCCGCGAACCTTGCTGCCCCCGAGGACGCCACGACCCCCACGAGCATTAAGCTCACCTGGGGGAAGGTCGATGGTGCTACCT
>CAVHBE010000120.1:3356-3867 GCA_963634045.1 Methanobrevibacter smithii | reverse complement strand
CTGGGTATCGTGCGTCCCGGTGACCGCCTGGTGGTCTTTGCGGATGATTTTGCTGAAGCGTTTGCGCGCGGCTTTGATGGCTGCGATGTTGTGCTGGTGGGCTCACCGTCCGCCGATGCGTTTGCTGCCGCGTCCGAGGGCTTCGATGCTTCGTTTGATGCCGAGGGGCCGCACCTGTGGTGGTTTGTGAACTCAATCGGTGGGTTTGGCCTGCGTGTGCCCGACCTTCGCGCTTTGGGCCGCACGGCTCGCGAGACGCATGCGCTGCTCGTGGTGGATAATACCGTGGCTGGTGTCTTTGGGTGCGATCCGTTGCGCTTGGGTGCCGTGCTGTCGCTCGAGGCACTCGACCGCGTGTGTGCTGGTAAGGCACCGCGCAAGCTCGTTGCCGCTTCGGTGGCGCGCTCGCAGCTCAAGCGCCATCGTGTGGATGCCGCTGCCGAGTGCGCGCATGCGCTGCTTGAGGGGTGCGGATTGGCCGCGCTCGACTTGTCCTCCGATGAGGCCGAGG
>CAVHBE010000120.1:653-3346 GCA_963634045.1 Methanobrevibacter smithii | reverse complement strand
GCACGGGCTCAACACGCTCGACGCTCGCATGCAGGCGCATTTCGACCGCGCCCGTGCGCTGGCCGAGTATCTGGCCGCCAACGAGATGGTGCGCAACGTTCGCTATCCCGGGTTGAGTTCGCATCCCGACCATGCGGCTGCAACGGGAATCCTCGAGCACGGCTTTGGCCCGGCAGTTGAGTTTGACCTGATTGACTGCACCGCGTGCGAATTCTTCAGCATACTGCCAGACGAATTCCGCACATCGCCCGCCGGCGGCGCAACAACGCGCCTTTCGGCTCCACGCGGCAAGCAGGGGAGCACCATCCGCCTCTTCGCCGGTACCGACGACCCCCTGGTCGTAGCGTCCTCCCTAGACAACGCCCTCCGCAACTAGCTAAATCATCCTCGAATCCATAAGTTGCGGTGAAATATGGATTGATTTACGGCTTTAACCGCATAAACAGTCCCTATTTCACCGCAACTTATGAGAGGGGGTTGTGTAGCTATAAAGCCCCGTCCTAAATTGTCTACTTTTTGATGCTGGCGATGAGGGCGTCGGCTTTTGTGGCGATGACGTTGTTGATGTCGGCCTGGAGGGTTTCGTAGACTTCGATGGCTCGCTCGCCGGCGGGGGTGAGGGTGGATCCGCGGGCACCGTCGCGCTCGATGAGTTTGCATCCCAGCTGGCCTTCGGCCTCATTCACAATGCGCCAAGCCTTGGAATACGCCATGCCCATGCTCTTGGCGGCGCGGTTCAGCGAGTGCTCGCGGGCAATACCCTGCAGCAGCAAGACGCAGCCGTGACCAAACACGCCCGGCAGATCTTTGTCGCACGCTTGAATGACCAACTTTGCCGTCGTCTTGTACTCCATACGCTCCACGTCTCCCCGCTAAAGTGTTTGCTGGGCAAACGCAAAGCCTGCGTCAAGCCCTCGTGTGCTCTTCTTAAATCATGCATTGTAGCAGTCAAAGTGCGTTAAGATACTTCCCCAGTATTGGGCGCCCAAGGTTGGGCTGGGTCCTACGAGGCCTGCAGCCGACCGGTCGCATGGAAAAAGGAGAAACATGGCTACGTTCTTTCCCGGTGAGTCCCACACGTTTTCGGAGTATCTGCTGGTTCCTGGTTACTCGTCCTCGCAGTGCATCCCCAACAACGTCTCTCTTAAGACGCCGCTGACCCGCTTTAAGCGCGGTGAGAAGCCGGCAATCACCCTGAACATCCCCATGGTTTCCGCTATCATGCAGTCCGTCTCGGGCGTCGACATGGGTGTCGCGCTCGCTACCGAGGGTGGCCTGTCCTTCATTTACGGTTCCCAGAGCGCCGAGTCCGAGGCCGCCATGGTCAAGGCCGTCAAGGATCACAAGGCTGGCTTCGTTCAGTCCGATTCCACGCTGACCCCCGATATGACCATGGAACAGGTCATCGAGCTCAAGGAGAAGACCGGTCACTCCACCATGCCGGTTACCGACGACGGCACTCCCAAGGGCAAGCTCCTGGGCATCGTCACCAGTCGTGACTATCGTCCCAGCCGCGATGACCATCAGACGAAGGTCTCCGAGTTCATGACCCCGCGTGAGCAGCTCATCGTGGGCGACAAGAACATCAGCCTCAAGGTTGCCAACGACGTCATCTGGGACAATAAGCTCAACGCCCTGCCCATCGTCGACGACAACGATCACCTGATGGGCATCGTCTTCCGCAAGGACTACGACAGCCACAAGACCAACCCCAACGAGCTGCTCGACGGCGATAAGCGCTACATGGTTGGCGCCGGTATCAACACCCGCGACTATGCCGAGCGCGTGCCGCTGCTCATCGAGGCCGGCGCCGACGTCCTGTGCATCGACTCTTCCGAGGGCTTCAGCGAGTGGCAGAAGCGCACCATCGAGTGGATTCGCGCCAACTACGGTGAGGACGTCAAGGTCGGTGCCGGTAACGTCGTCGACGCTGAGGGCTTCCGCTTCCTGGCCGACTGCGGTGCCGACTTCATCAAGGTCGGTATCGGCGGCGGTTCCATCTGCATCACCCGCGAGACCAAGGGCATCGGCCGTGGCCAGGCCACCGCGCTGATCGACGTCTGCCGTGCTCGCGACGAGTACTACGAGGAGACCGGCGTCTACGTGCCCGTGTGCTCCGACGGCGGTATCGTCTACGACTACCACATGACGCTCGCCCTTGCCATGGGTGCCGACTTTATGATGCTGGGCCGTTACTTCGCCCGCTTTGACGAGAGCCCGACCGAGCGCGTCAACGTCAACGGCCAGTACATGAAGGAGTACTGGGGCGAGGGTTCCGCGCGTGCCCGCAACTGGCAGCGCTACGACCTGGGCGGCGCCGCGAAGCTCAGCTTCGTCGAGGGTGTCGACTCCTATGTTCCCTACGCAGGTTCCCTCAAGGACGGCGTGGGCGGCACGCTCTACAAGGTCAAGTCCACGATGTGCAACTGCGGTGCCCTCTCGATTCCCGAGCTCCAGGAAAAGGCACGCCTGACCCTGGTCAGCTCCACCTCCATCGTCGAAGGCGGCGCCCACGACGTAGTCGTGAAGGATTCCCAGCAAAGCGTCAGCTACCGCTAGGCGGCTTTCCCAAGCACCGCACCTTGCCGTTCAAACCGTCGCTCGCGTACCAAAGTACGCGTCGCTCCTCTTTCACGGCAATCTGCGGCACTTGGAAAACCCGGCCATGCTTGGACGGGTAACAAATAGCGGTT
>CAVHBE010000120.1:0-643 GCA_963634045.1 Methanobrevibacter smithii | reverse complement strand
TCACAACCACGTTATTTAGATAAAGCGAGATGCCTGCAAGTCGCAGGCATCTCGCTTGTCGTATTTGCTATCATCAGTCAAGTTAACCTTAGGGTCGGTCGGCTTGGCTTTGTTCGCTACAAGTTCCGCACGCAAAGAAGAGCACTAAATGTGCTCTTCGTCTTGCGCAGGACTGTCCGCAGTAGCGAATAAAGCCAAGCCGACCGACCCCAGCTAAGATTAAAGGAGCTGATATGTGCGATTGCACAGATCATAAGGACGAGATCCCTGCCTACGACGCGCAGGCCATTGAGTCCAAGTGGATGAAGGCCTGGGAGGACTCCAACCTCTTTGCCGTCGACACCGACGACAGCAAGCCCAAGAAGTACGTGCTCGAGATGTTCCCGTATCCGTCGGGCGACCTGCACATGGGTCACGCGCGCAACTACACCATCGGTGATGCCATGGCCCGTCAGGCCCGCATGCGCGGCTACGACGTGCTGCACCCCATCGGCTTCGACGCCTTTGGCCTTCCCGCCGAGAACGCCGCCATCAAGCACAACACGCAGGCTGCCGCCTGGACGTATAAGAATATGGACCAGGCGCTCGCCTATGTTCCCTACGCAGGTTCCCTCAAGGACGGCGTGGGCGGCACGCTCTACAA
>CAVHBE010000119.1:0-3393 GCA_963634045.1 Methanobrevibacter smithii | reverse complement strand
GCATCGCGCCAAATCGAAAGTACCTGCATATCATCACCACGGCGCAGCGCCTCACGCACCGAATACTCGGCATCGCTGAACAGGCACGGACGCACGTTGCCATCGGCCGTCAGGCGCAGGCGGTTGCAATTCGCACAAAAATGGTTGGACATGGCGCTAATAAAGCCAACCGTTCCCGCCGCGCCCGGAAAGTGCCAATAGCGCGCAGGGCCCGCGCCGGCAGGAGCGTCGTTGATGTCGAGCGGCTCGAGCTCGCCCAGTCCCGCCGCGGTGGCCCCGACATTGATGCGCGCCCGCAGCTCGTCGCTCGGCACGGTGTCGCTCGCGTCCCACAGCTCGGGATTGAGTGTGGGCGCGTGAGGGTCTACGGCGCAATGCGAGCTCGTGCGCTCGTCACCGATGGGCATGTATTCGATAAAGCGCAGGTGGATGGGTCGGTCGACGGTCAGCCGTGCAAGGGCCGCCACATCCTGGTTGAGTCGGCGCACCACAACGCAGTTGACCTTAACGGGCTCAAAGCCCCAGGCCAGTGCCGCGTCGATGCCCGCCATGGTCTGCTCGAGCCGACCCAGGCGCGTGATCTTTCCAAATAGCGTAGGGTCGAGCGTGTCGAGCGAGATGTTGACGCGGTCAAGCCCGGCATCTTTGAGCTGCGGCGCCAGCTTGGGCAGCAGGGCACCATTGGTGGTGAGCGAAATGTCCTCGATCTGCGGAATCGCGCGGATATCGCGGATGAGCGGAATAATACGGCGGCTGACCAGCGGCTCGCCGCCCGTCAGGCGCACGCGGCGAATGCCCTCCCCCGCTACCAAGCGCACAAAGCGGGCAATTTCCTCGGCGCTGAGTAGCTCGTCGTGTGCGCGGGGCGCCACGCCATCGGCCGGCATGCAGTAAATGCAGCGGAAATTGCACTTGTCGGTAACGGCAATGCGCAGGTAGTTGATATCGCGACCAAAGCCGTCATGTTGCACGTGCCCGTCCACGCAGCCCCCCTCACGCGGCGTTTTATTCTTCGGAAAACATAATACCCCACGAGAGAATCATGCCGACACCCGTACGACAGGACAGGTCGCTTCGAGCAAAACGGACTTTCCAAGCCCATCCTCAACACAGACCATCACAACAATCGATGCTTTTTCCGTTTTTGGCAAAAAACGTCGAATGTCGTGATGGTTTGCCTGCCCACGGCACCCCGTAGAAGGACCAAAACGCCCCTAAACGCCGCCGTCCCAGTGCCGAATCACGAATTCTCGCAGGTCGTTTTGACGTTTCTGGAACGCTTCGCTTCGGTCGCACTTAAGACCCATAGCGAGTGCGATGGCGTTCGTCGCCCGGTGCAATTGCAGCTGGTGGGCAAACTGAGTCCCGGTGAGGACGATCATTCTAAAGCCCAGCGCGCTCAGCACGGTCATACGCTCCGCATCCGACGCGCTGCGCTGTTTATCAAGATGGTCCGAACCGTTGTATTCAATCCCTGTACCGCTCGCAGGCGCATATACGTCGATCTCGAAATACCCGGCCTTAGCGAGATATCTGAACTCATTGGGAACATCGACCCGATGGTTGAGCTCGATCTTGGCGTATCCCAGTCCTCCCTGGGAACGTTTTGCTACAACCATGATTGCGGTGGCCGTCTCCATGGGCGACCGCGCGCCATCGTGCACGCGCTTGAGCACGGCGGCCGCGCGTATAGCCCCCTGACGAGATCGGTTCTCATTGCAATAAGTAATCAAGTCGGCAACGGTATACCTCTGCCCCATCTCGATATAATCGTCTGTCGACAGATGATTCAAATGGTATCGGGCGCAGATTTCGTAGCCATATTCCAGCTGCTCGGGCTCACTCATCCACGAACCCGCTTGGACAAAGCACATGGCCTCATCAACCACTAGAAGGCCCTCTGCCACCTCGATAAGATGGCCTGGAGGTACCGGCGCCCCAAACACGTGGCACCTAAATCCAGCCGGCGTCGAGCGTTCAAAATCGAAGTTGACGAGCGTGTCGATATGATCGAGCTCTTCTCGTGGAATACCAAGCGAAACCAGATAGTCGGTAACGATCCCAACTGCCGTTGAAGCCCTCAGACCCTTGGCATCGAGTCCCAATCTGGGCAGGCTCGCGATCGGCTCCGCCTCATTAGCAAGCGAGTCCTCATCGTATAGGCTGCTTGCTCGCGAGAGCGGCTCGGACGGGCGCGCCACGTTGTGGTACAGCCAGGCAGTCTTATGGGACAGGACGATCGGCAGGTCCATGAGCCCTCCAATGGAGTCGGATAACCAACCTTATTCCCCTGCCCACGGATCCGCACACCTTCGCGCTCAAGAAAGCGATTCCACCCGGTCGAGTGGCAGAAAAACCATCACAACATTCGATGCTTTTCCCGATTTTGATAAAAAACGTTGAATGTTGTGATGGTTTGAGGCGAGGTGAGGGGCACAGAGGGCCAAAGCATCGTGCTTGGATCGTGACTATTTTTTTCGCCCCGTCGTCAACACAAACCTTGACTCTACAATCGTTATAGGGTTTTCACTACACTGGTACCTAAACGAACCAAGCCAGAAAGTACCCCGCCCATGGAACACGACCTCACACGCGGCAATGTCCTTAAGACCATCGCGGTCTTTGCCCTGCCCTATATGCTCTCGTACTTTTTGCAGATGCTCTACGGCATGGCCGACCTGTACATGATGGGGCAGTTTAGCGGCGCCGCCGGCATCACCGCCGTGGGCAATGGCGCACAGACGCTCTATATCATTACTGTGACGCTTGTGGGCCTGGCCATGGGAACGACGGTCATCGTCGGCCACGCCGTGGGCTCACGCCGCTTCGACCGCGCCGAGATCGCCATCGGCAACACCATTACGCTGTTTATGGGCGTCTCGATGGTACTGGCCGTCATCTTGTTTGCACTATGCCCGCAGGTTGTGGCGCTCATTGGCACGCCGCCCGAGGCAGTCGAAGGCACCGCCGCCTACCTGCGTATCTGCTTTGTCGGCATTCCGTTTATCGCCGCATACAACATTCTTTCGGCCATCTTTCGCGGGCTGGGCGATTCGCGCTCGCCCATGTACGTGATTGGCGTGGCATGCATCATCAACATCGCGCTCGATTTTCTGTTTATCGGCCACATGGGGCTCGGCCCCGTGGGCGCGGCGCTCGGCACGGTAACCGCCCAGACGGCAAGCGTTGCTCTCGCGCTCGTGTGGCTCAAGAGCCGCCGCACGAACATCCACGTTAAGCGTAGCGACCTGCGCCCCCAGCCCGAGGTGCTCAGCAGCATTCTTAAGATCGGCGTGCCCGTGGCAGTACAGGACGGCTGCATCCAGGTGGCGTTTATGTTTATCACCGTCATCGCCAACCATCGCGGCCTGGTCGACGCCGCTGCCGTGGGCC
>CAVHBE010000118.1:1542-5957 GCA_963634045.1 Methanobrevibacter smithii | reverse complement strand
ATCCCAGGGCAGGCGGCAGCCGCCCAGGCCACCACGGGCTCAAAGTCGTATCGTCCCGTCTCGCCCACGCCATGGCACACCAGGCGCGAACCCGTACCGTCGCACCAACCGGCTTTGTCCTCGTTGTCGACGACCTCAAAATCCTTGGCATGCAGCACACGGATCTTACTGCCGCATAAGTAGAGCATGCGCGCTGTGATTTCCTGCGCTTCGTCAACAACACTGGGGTGCAGCAGCGATACCGGGTCATAGATCACGCCGAGCGACGGGCTCGAGACGCGCTCCAGCACCTCGCGGCAGCGATCCGGCGTGTTGACCGTCTCGTTCCAACCGGGCTCGATCAAAATTTGCCCACCCACGGCCTCGGCCCGATCGCAGACGTGTGCAAGCCCGTCTGCAAACGCATTGAGCGCCCCATCGGTCATGCGGTCGTCAGCAACGCGGTTCTGTGCATTGGGGCGACCGGTCTCGGTACCCACCGGGCAGCCGCCGAGCATCTTGGCAAAGTTCAGGCACGCCTCGTACTCGGCAAAGTTATCCATGAGCTGTTGGCGATCGGGCGTCGCCAAATTCTTATAGCAGCCGAGCACGGCGACCGAAACGCCCGACTCATCGAGCACGGCACGCAAATGGTCGGCAAGCTCGCTGGTCAGGCCGCCTCGATCGATCCCCATCGATGCGTAGAGCACCTTGCTCGGCAGCTGAATGCACGAAAAGCCCAGCTCTCCCGCCATGCGAATGCGTTCCTCTACGGTCCCCTGCGGAAGGTCGTGTAAACGTACGCCCGGAGTAATGGCCTCCATGCTATTCACACCCCTTACGGGCATTGATGCCCGGAGTGTATCCGCCAAACGGGTCCTCAATGGAGCACACGCCCGAGGGAGCAAGCGGGTCATGCCTGCCGGCCAGTTTGTCGTGATGCATTGTCTCGATATAGGCAAGCACCAGCGGCGCCACGCCCTTCGCATCGTTTTTGACGATAGGCTCGCTCATGTAGTAACCAAACGTGCCCTCGCGGTGCGCGGTGTTTCCCAAGCCCGCGACCAGGCAGATGTTGTCGAGCGCCAGCTGGCCATCGTGCTCGGAAAGGCAGGTCTCGCAGATGCCGTCGAAGGCGCGACGGCCGTACTGGTAGTAGCGCTCACCCAACACGCCCAGACGCACGCCCTTCATGATGGCGTTGGCAAAGATCGCGCTGCCCGACTCCTCCAGGTAGTTGGGGGCGATATTGGGCAGGTTGATGACCTGATGCCACATGCCGGTCTTCTCGTCCTGATACGGCAGCATGGCGTCAATCAGGTCGTGGAACATCTTGCGGATCTCGTCCTTCTCGGCCGACATCGAAGGCGGCATAAGCTCCCACGTGTCGATGAGCGCCATGGCAAACCAGCCCTCGGCGCGCAGCCAGAAGTTAGCCGAAAGGCCAGTGACCGGGTCGCACCAGAACTGCTTGCGGCTCGCGTCGTAAGCGTGATAGTACAGACCATTGAGGGGGTTGCGCATCAGGTCGTGCACGACCTGGAACATATGGAAGCTATCTGAGCAGGCACGACGGTTGTGGAAACTCAGCTCATACTGCATGTAGAACGGCTGCGCCATGTACATGCCGTCGAGCCAGATCTGGTTGGGGTAGACGGCCTTGTGCCAAAACACGCCCTCTTTGGTACGCGGCTGGGTTTCGAGCTGACGATAGATGGTATCCATGGCGGCGCGATACTTGGGCTTGCCCACCAGGTCATAGAGCTTGTAGAGGGTCTTGCCCGCATTGACGTTATCGAGATTGTACTCCTCGGGGTTGTAATGCTTGATGGTGCCGTCGTCCTGGACAAAGAAATCGATATAGTCGTCGGCAAAGGTCAGGTAGCGCTGCTCACCCGTGATCTCGTACAGTTCGATGAGCGCCTTGATCATGCAGCCGTCGATATAGTTCCAGGTGTTCTCCTTGCCGGCGCGAATCTTTTCGATATTCCAAGCCGGCGCCTGCGGCGTAGAGGTTTCGATCAACTGCTCGATATAACGGTCCAGGATTTGATTGCAACCCATTGCTGTCCCCTCTGACGTTAATGATAGGTGAACGTTAACCCTAGTGTAACGCGAACGGGGAATATAGGGTGAACGTTAACCCTATATTCCCCGCGAACGGCAGACTTTTAACGGCAAACGGCGGCTAAGCCCGCGGCGATGCGATGCGCCAGGCGCTCATAGCCAGCCGGGCTGTAATGCAGACCGTCCGGCATATAGAGCTCGCGGTGCTCCGGCAAAAACGGGCTGATGCCGCTTTGCGCATACAGGTCAATCACCGGAACGGAGTAACGGTCACAGACCTCCAGCATCGCTCGCACGTAGGCGTCTTGCGTCAGACCCAGGTGGTTGAGCTCGTCGCTTGCCGGGATATCCTTCTCGTGCTTGCCGCTCGTCTTGCACGGCGTCATAAACACGAGCTTTGCCCGAGGCGAGCGCGCCGTGATGGTACGGATCAGGTAATCGAGTGCACCATAGAACTCATGCACGTCGGTGCTGCCCAACTCGCCAAGCGACACGTTGCGGCTAAAGTCGTTGACGCCGCCAAAGACGATGTAGATATCGGCCGCATCGTCGATGCCGTCCAGGCGCTCGACAAACGAATCGGTACGGTCAGCCTTGATGGCGATACGCGAACCCTTGATGCCAAAGTTCTCGATGGTTGCGCCGCCCAGCAGCGCGCCCAAGTGCGAAGTCCACGAGATGTCGTTGCCTCCCCCACCGCAGCCGTTGTCGCCCCAGGTCGTTGAATCGCCAAAGCAGCAAATGGTCGATTCACTCAAGCTCTTCGTTTCCATAATCTTCTCCTCATCCGCCCATCGGCGGTCATACAGGAACGTACCGTTTATTCGCAGCATGCCGAGGGGCTATGCACGGGCGCATTCCGCAGCGTGCGAATCGAGCCATTCGATATCCTCGGCAAGATGTGCCACGCCCAGATGGTGTTCACCCGGACACACCTCGTGCCGCAGGCCATCTCTGCGACTCAGCAACTTGTAGGCATCGCGCACGATCTCGAGCTGCTCGTCAACATTTTTCAGCCCGCGCGAACCGTTCAGATGATCCTCTTCGCAGCTTTGCACCAGCAGCGGATGCGGCGCGATGAGCGAGGCAATATCGCCCATGTCGAGTAAGCGCCAAAGTCCGGGTGTGTAGTTGCAGCTGCAATTGCCATTGAGATGCAGCAGCGAATCGTCGACACCGTACAGATAGCCCGAGACAAACGCCTTGCGCACACGCGGGTCGAGTGCGGCCAGGTACAACGTCATGTAGCCGCCACCCGAAAAACCAAAGCAACCCAGGTCATCCATGGCAATGTCGCCGCGCGCCTCCAAGTAATCGATCAAGCGCATGTTGTCCCAGACGTTGAGGCCCGCAACCGTAAGACCCAGCGGCTCGGCCATACGTGCTTGATTCAGACACGTACCGCGCAGGTAGCTGTTCTCGTCATCGCCCTGGCCCTTCCAGTCACGACGGTATCCCCAACCGCGTGCGTCGGGGCAGACGGTCACGTAACCCATACGCGCCAAACGTAGACCGTAGTCGTAATTGAACTTACGCACAGCATCATCGACCGCCGGCACGCCCGTCACGCCCGCAACACTTGCGGCGCCTGCTCCCTGATGGCCATGCGGGCAGATATAGCAACACTTGCGGCCGTGCGCATCGAGCTTAGGCGACTGCGGCTCGAGCAGGTAGAACGGCATCCAAACGTCGCGCTCCACCTGCAGCATCGCATGAGTACGCACGATGCCGCCGGCAACCCGAACGCGGCTGAGCTCACGAAGTTCAGTCGGGGCGCGGTCCATAAGCGAAAGACCCAAAACATCGTACAGACGAGTCCTGGTCGCAATCTTCCACGCCTCAAAGTCTGCAGGGGTCTTGCCCGCAAATGCGGCGGAGCGCCCCTCGCGCTTCAGCCGGGCACGCAGCGCAGGCTCGTCTTCGCAGTACGTCTCGATATGCACGGTGCGGCCATTGGCAGATAGCCCAGCCGTCTCCACCGCATCACCGTCGCCGCCCTCGGGATCCCAGCCGTCCGCACCGGCAAGCACCTGTTCGCGGGCGTACCCGGCGGCAGCCATCACATCGAGTTTATTCGCCCACGGCACCCAGCCGGTAGTATCGCCCGCCGGCCCATGCAGGATCGCGCCAGCATACTGCGCGCAGTTGTGCGCCGCCGGTTTATTCCAATCCCACCAGCCTTCGCGCTTGATATGTCGCCCCAGCCAACAATCGATCAGCGCAGTTTGCGCCCATTCGCGCCAAGGACGGCCCAGGTAGACCGAATCCGGCGCCACGCCATCCGGTGCTGTAAACGAACAACCGTGGAACACAAATCCGTACGGCTCGCCTTTAGGCGTGGAGGCTGCCGTTACATACCCGTTGACATC
>CAVHBE010000118.1:0-1532 GCA_963634045.1 Methanobrevibacter smithii | reverse complement strand
GACATCCATATCGCGGTTGAGCGAGCGGATCTCGCACCCCTCAAAGTAGGCACGCGCGCCGCCAAAGATAAAGTCGACATCGCCCTCGATCCGGCAACGTCGAAAATACTGGCGCCCCACCCGGCGCGGCGCATACTGTTTGGGCCCTATGAACCCACCCGGTTTAGCCTCATGCGGCGGCAGCGGGCCCAAAAACAGTGTGTCCTGGTGCCCCTTAATGCAGCAGGCATCGACAACCAGACGGTCGCCATCGGCATACAGGGCAATCGCCTGACCGACCTCGCGCCCATCGCCCGCATCGTTTTCGATCGTGAGGTTTGCAAGCGTCACGTCATCGGCATCGACCAGGACCGTATACGTGCGGAAGGTGCCGAGCGTGCCGTCGACGCCCGAGCCGTCCTCCGAAGGCATCTTGGCACCCAGGCCGCCCATGATACGCACGCTATCGGCCGTCTCTCCCTCAATCGTCACATGCGGGCGACGAATCTCGACCCGTTCGCGGTACTCACCCGGCTCGATATGGATTGTCACCGGCCGTCCGTCATTCGGACAGGATTCGTCAATTGCCTCCAAGGCCTTAGAGATACTGTGATATGCCCCCGCACGCTCGGGCGAAACCTCAAAAAATCGTCTCTCACTCATCATCAGTCACCGCGTCCTTTCGTCGTAGACCGTCTACGTTGCAGTTTCGGCATATAAAAAGTTCGCGCAATGGGTCGGGAAGGCCCTGCCCATCGCGCGCCGCGACATACCGAATTTAATTGTTTAGGAGCAAACGCCTACGCACGGATAACCTTGTCGACGTTCTGGAGCTGCAGTTCCTCGCCGTCCTGGCCCTCGATCACCACATTTTGCAGGTCGAGTACCTTGACGTTTTGCGCGATGATGCCCTGGCGCACCATGGGCTCAACGCCGCAGGCCATGGCCGGGACAAAGGGCTCGGCATCCGGCGCGAAGGTCACGTGGACATCCTGGAACGTCAGGCGCGTCACTTTGCTCTCGGGCAGGCCCGTGATGTAAGCAGCAGCCGCGTGGCAGTTAGTAGCCTCGATATCACAAAACGTCGTGGCACCAAAGCCAGGTGTGCGGTCGTCGACGGGCAGTGCCTCGCGAGACTGCACGTAGTCGGTCTTGCCGTCCTTGTCGCAGAAGTAGAACGAGTTGACCACGAAGGGCGTAAGCACCTCGTCCATACGAATGTGCTCGAAGGTGATGCCCTCGTTAACGGCGTCCTTGCCGCGACCGCGGCGGGTCTTGACGCGCAGGCCGCGGTCGGTGCGCTCAAAGAGGCACTTGCTCACGGTAAGGTCCTTGATGCCGCCGGCAGCCTCTGAACCCAGGACCACGGCGCCGTGACCATCGTGCATGTAGCAGTGAGAGATCAGCACGTCGTGCGTGGCGGGACGAAGCTCGGGCTCAATACCCAGCTTGCCGCTCTTGATGGCGATGCAGTCGTCGCCCACTGAGAACTGACAACCAAGGATGCGGACAAAGCCGCAGCTCTCAGGATCGAAGCCGTCGGTGTTGTGGGA
>CAVHBE010000117.1:7964-12164 GCA_963634045.1 Methanobrevibacter smithii | reverse complement strand
CGCGGAATGGACTGCAGGCCCGAGCGATAGATCTCGGCAAAGTAACCGGCGTAGTTGATGATGAACGCCACGACGCACGCCGTCCACTTGGAATCGGGCGTGAGCGAAATGCCAAACACGTAGTACGGGGCAAAGTAGATGGCAAACATCTGCAGCATGAGCGGCGTGCCACGCATGACCGAGATATAGATGCGCGCAATCCAGCGAAGCGGCGCGATTTTGCTCATGCGCATAAACGCCACGGGAATTCCCAGCGGAATCGACCCGAGCAACGTCAGCACAAACAGCTGCAAACTGACCAAGAATCCCTGGCCAAGCATCTGCATCATGACTTGGATAGACATTACTTGAGCACCCAATTATCGAAAGATAGACCATAGCTTGCGTACTTGTCGCACAGGTCCTTGACCGTGCCGTCCTCGTAGAGTGCCTTGAGCGACTCGGTCGCGGCGTCGGCCGACTTGGTGTCGCCCTTCTTAAAGCCGACGGCGTAGTGCTCGCTGGACAGCGGCTTGTCGAGCTGCGTGTAGGCATCGGGCTTGGCGGCAAGCTGATACTGGGCAATCGAAAGGTCGCAAGCCACGGCATCGACCGCGCCGCTCTCGAGCTGCATAAAGGCCGTGTTGTACTCGCCGATCGTGTCGAGCGTGGCAAACGTCGCGGCCAGATCCTTCTGGTCACCCTCGAGCACATCCTGCGCAGCGGAATCGGTCTGGGTAATCACGGTCTTGCCGGCAAGATCGTCCCAGCTCTTGATGCCTGCATCCTTCTTTACCACCAGCACCTGCTCGTTGAGCATGTACGGCTCGGAGAACGTGTAGTCGTCCTCGCGACCCTCCATGGTAAAGCCGTTCCAGATGCAGTTGATGGCACCCGAGTTGAGCAGCGTATCCTTGGCATCCCAGTCGATGGCCTCGTATTTGACCTCCCAGCCCTGCTTATCGGCAACAGCCTTGGCCAGATCGAGATCAAAGCCGGTGTACTCGCCATCGTCGCCCACAAAGCCGTACGGAGGATAGGACTTATCAAAGCCCACCACGAGCTTCTTGGACTCCGCAGCGCCCTTCACATCCTTGGCCGCGGCTGATCCAGCAGCAGAGCCCTTATCGGCACCGCCGCCGCAGCCTACCAGGCCAAGGCCAAGCACCGTGGCAAGCGAACCGGCTAGACCAACAAACTGACGACGAGACATATCGGTATTCATGGTATTCCCCCTTGATGGCACTTTAGTTAGGTAAAGTGAGTCATGTAACGTTCAGAATCATACACTCTACCTTGATAAAGTACAAGGGATGGTTTGCCCGGCGTGGGCGGGGAGCGGCGCGTAATTAAGTTTCCTGCTCTACAGTCCTGCGCAAGACGGAAAGCACGCATGGAGCACTAGGTTGGAGCACCCGGCTGAGTGGCGCCCGGCGCGGAGTTTAATTTGCTGCTCTACAGTCCTGCTCACGACGGAGGCCACATTAAGTGGCCTCCTGTTCGTGCGGAACTCGCGACAAATTAAACTCCGCGCCGGGCGCCACTCAGCCGGGAGACAACGTGCTCGGAACCTTAAATAGCCTCCTCTCCAAACGGGCACGTTGAATGCACGGTACAATTGCTTCGGACTTTTCTTTTATTTAATAGTGGGGTTAATTCATGGCAGAATCTCGTGCGGAGCGTAAGGCTCGTCGTGCTTTGATCGAGGCGGCTGAGGGGTCGAAGGAGAAATCTTCTACGAAATCCAAGTCTTCTAAAGCTGCAAAAAGCAAACCGACCAAGAGCAGAGCTAAGACCAAGCGTTCTGACTCTCGTCGAGGCGGGGATAAAGCGCCTCAGACTCGTTCCAAGCGTTCGCATAAAGATTCGGCTTCGTCTGCGCGTAAGGCTGTGGACCCCAAGTCTCCTTGTTCCATCATGAAAGCTTGCGGTGGGTGCACGGCGCTCAATCGTCCTTATAAAAAGCAGTTGGCAGCTAAGCAGGCTGCTATGGAGGAGCTTTTTGCTGCTCTTTGCGAGCGCGAGGGTATTAGCGTCGACCCCATTCGCGGTATGGATGTTACCCTGGGCGACCCGGGCAAATATCCTGCGCCGCGCGGTTTTCGCCATAAGGCCGCCACTCCCTTTGCTCCCGGCAAAGAGGGCACTGTCCGCTGCGGCTTCTTTGAGCGCGGTTCGCACAGAATCGTTGCCGTGCCCGAATGTCCTGTCGAGGCGCCGGGCGCTCGTCAGATTCTCAACGGCATCGCGCGTGAAGCTGAGCGCCTGCACATTCCCGCCTTTAACGAGGACAAGCATCTGGGCTTGCTCCGCTATGCCGTCGTCCGCTGCGGTTGGCGTACCGACCAGGTCATGGTTACGCTCGTGACCGCCCAGCGTGACTTACCGCATGCGCAGGAGTTCTTTGAGGCCGTCGCGGCGCTCGATCCGCATATCGTCACCGTTGCCCAAAATATCAATGGCCGTCCCGGTAACGCCATCTTGGGTGAGGAGACTCGTATCGTCTATGGCGCCGAATGCATGCGCGATCAGCTGCTCGGCTGCGAATTCGACATCTCCCCCACCGCGTTCTACCAGACCAACCCGCAGCAGACCGAACTGCTCTATCAGCTCGCGATTGACGGGATGGACCTGCAGCAGGGTGACATTCTTATGGATGCCTATTGCGGTAGCGGCACCATCGGTCTGTGCGCCGCGAAGGATGCCCAGGACAGGGGTGTCGGCATTATGCTGCTCGGCGTAGAGCGCAACCCGGCGGGCATTGCCGACGCACGTCGCAATGCCGAGCTCAACGGCCTCACCCGCAGCGCTTGGTTTATGGCCGACGACGCCACCGACTACATCCTAGATGCCGCCGACAACAACGAGCGGGTCGATGTCCTTTCCATCGATCCGCCGCGCGCCGGCTCTACCCCCGAGTTCCTCGAAGCTGCCTGCGCGCTTAAGCCGCGCCGCATCACCTATATCAGCTGCAACCCCGTGACTCAAGAGCGCGACCTGCATCAGCTCCTCGACGGAGGCTATCGCCTGCTCAAGATCACGCCGGTCGACATGTTCCCTCACACCGACCACACCGAAACCGTAGCGGTCCTCGAACGCCGCTAACCAACCTCAGTAGATTTTTGGGACAAGAAAGGGGGGCAACCCGTCTGGGCCGCCCCCTTCGCTTGGTTTATAAATTCCGCTACATCCCCTTGCGCAGGTCGCACACGCCGGCTGCCGCCATCTCGCGCAACAGCGTCTCGCGGTCGCGCGTCACGATCAAATCCAGCGGGAAGTGAATCTCGTCGAGCATCTTGCGCGCGTGATCGAGCTTGCCAATGGCCATGCCAATGTGGGCATCGGTCGACACGCCAATGCCCACGCCCAGCTCGGCGCAGCGCTCGGCGATCTTGCGGCATGCGGCCCAATGCTCAGTGTCGATACCGTGTTCAAGACTATGGTTGTTGATCTCGATAATCTTGTGCTTGGCCTTAGCCGCCAACAGCACCTCGTCGATATCGAACGGCACGCCCGAGCGTCCCGTGTGACCCAGCATGAACACCTTGGGGTGCTCCAAGGCGTTGATATACATCTCGGTCGTCTGGGCCAGCGTCGCGCCTTCAGCAATCTGCGGATTATGCACGCTTGCAACCAAATAATCCAAATTACGCGTAACCAAATCGAACAGCGAATGCTGACGGCTGTACGAATCGCCGGCAATATCGAGCGTGACAGGAGTGTCCTCGCCAAACAGGCTTCCGTCTAGCGAAACGATATCGGCCTCGGCACCACGCAGCACTAGCACGCCGCTCCAAATGCGCGGCCAGATATCCTGGTTGATAAAGAACTGGTAACTGCGCAGGTCATTGGGGCAAGCCGTAACCATAGAGCTCAGATGGTCGGCGGATCCGAGCACCTGCAAGCCACGCTCTGCCGCCCAGTACACATTCTCCTCAATGGTCGAATATGCATGCGCAGAGAACATCGTATGGGTATGAATGTCACAAGAAAGCAGGTAGGGCATCAGGTCTCCTTATCTGGCACGGCCGTCGCTTATATTCATTGTACGCATAGCCTTCGATAGTCGTAAAACCACTCCATCCCAAAGACACAACGTCCATGACAACGGGGTCCGGCTTAACACCAAACCCCGTTTCACGTAAAACATTGTAGGCAGAGCGCTTTACTTTTAACGATACTCGTCCGCCAACTGTTTCCAAGCGGGTAGCGAATTGACAA
>CAVHBE010000117.1:7065-7954 GCA_963634045.1 Methanobrevibacter smithii | reverse complement strand
GCCCAGGCGGAACCAACCCGGCATACCAAAGCTGTCCGAGGGAACCGCAAGCAACTCATACTTCTTTGCGCGCTCGCAAAACGCATTCGCATCGGGCTCCAACGCTTTCACCCACAGGTAGAAAGCACCGTCCGGCTCAACATAGGTATAGCCGTAGTCCGCCAAGGCATCGGTGAGCGCCGTGCGGTTGCGTGCATAGGCCTCAACGTCACTCGGCTCATCGATGCAATCGATAATCACGCGCTGGAAGAGCGCCGGCGCGCACACGAAGCCCAGCGTACGGGCAGCACCGGCAACGGCGGGCATAAGACGAGCTGCCTGAGGATTCGTATTGGGAACCAGGATCCACCCCACGCGCTCGCCCGGCAGCGAAAGCGACTTAGAATACGAGTAGCACACCACGGTGTTCTCGTAGATCGAGGGCACCCAAGGCACCTCGGCACCGTACACGATCTCACGGTACGGCTCATCCGAGATGAGCATAATCGGATTCTCAGGATCGCGCTGAGCGTTGGCCTCGCGCAGAACATTGGCCAGTCGCGTCAGCGTGTCGCGTGTATATACGGCGCCAGTCGGATTGTTGGGCGAGTCGATGATGACGGCAGCCGTCTTATCGGTAATCGCCTTGAGCACGTTGTCCACACTCAGCTGGAACGTATCTTCATCGGCGAGCGCCTCGACACACGTACAGCCGGCCTTCTCAATCCACACGCGATACTCCGGGAAGTACGGAGCGATAACGATGACCTCGTCGCCCGGATTCGTAACGGCGTTGAGCGTGCAGGTGAGCGAAGCCGCGGCACCCACCGTCATAAAGACATCCTTGCCCTCATAGCTCGTGCCAAAGCGGCGGTTGAGCGATTCGGCGACGGCTACTCGACATTGCGGC
>CAVHBE010000117.1:0-7055 GCA_963634045.1 Methanobrevibacter smithii | reverse complement strand
GGCCCGGAGCGGGGGTGTAGCCGTGCAACTGGTCACTCGGCAGCTCCAGGGCCTTCTTAATCGACTCAGCCACAGCAGCGGGCGCCGGAACGCTCGGATTGCCCAGCGAAAAATCGAATACGTTTTCCGCACCGATCTGCGCCTTGCGCTCAAGGCCATAGCTAAAAATCTCACGGATGATGGAGCTTTCCGCACCGCGAGCATACATAGTTTCGTTGATCATCTGTTCCCCTTTCGCATAGGCGCTATTGTACGCTTTAGCCGAGCAAAGTGCCGCAGCAATGTTGATTGGGGACAGACTTAAATGCGTGAAAACGCTCATTTAAGTCTGTCCCCAATCAACAGACGGCCTCATATCGCTCAAAAGAAAAAGCCTCCGCAGGTCTCCCCGCGGAGGCTTTTGTTACAAGAACTATTTGTCGGTGTCGGCACCGGCATTGACGGCACAGTCATCATCGGCATCATCGGATGCGGCTTCGGCATCCTCCTGCATAGCCGCCTGCGCAAATGCCGCGGCATCAGCCGCCAGCTCCTCCTCGCTCATGTGAGGCGCACGCTTCTTGGTCGGCATGCCGGCCGCCTTGGCGTTTCGCTCCTCCTTGGCCGCCAGGATATCGCCCTCGCGCTCAAGGTAGACATCCCACTCGTTGTCGAGCAGGGCGTTCACGGCATCGCCCTCGACGGTCTCGCGCTCAAGCAGCACCTTGGCCATCAGGTCGAGCTGATCGCGACGGGCATCCAGGATCTCGACCGCACGACGATGGGCCTCACGCATAATGCGCTGAACCTCGATATCGATGCGGCGCGCCGTCTCCTCGGAGTAATCCTGATGGTCGGCATAGTCGCGGCCCAGGAATACCTGATGTTGCGCCTCACCAAACACCTGCGTTCCAAGCTCCTCGCTCATGCCCAGGCGCGTGACCATCTCGCGCGCCATCTTGGTCGCGCGCTCCAGATCGTTGCTCGCGCCCGATGTAATGTCATCGCACATGAGTTCCTCGGCAACGCGGCCACCCAAGAACACGGCGAGCTCGTCGAGCATCTCGTTCTTGGTCTTGAGGAAGTGATCCTCCTGCGGAAGCTGCAGTGTGTAACCCAAAGCCTGGCCGCGGCTGACGATCGAAATCTTGTGAACCGGATCGGAGTGCTCCAGGATGTGACCCACCAGGGCGTGACCGCTCTCGTGGTAGGCAATCGTGGTGCGCTCGGCCTCGGTCATCACGCGACCCTTGCGCTGCGGACCGGCAATCACGCGCTCCATCGATTCCTCGACCTCGTCCATCGAGATCACGGAACGATGGCGGCGGGCAGCAAGCAGCGCAGACTCGTTGAGCAGATTTGCCAAATCGGCGCCGGTGAAGCCAACGGTCATCTGTGCGAGCTTCTCAAACTTCACGTCCTCGTCCATCGGCTTGTTCTCGGCATGCACGCGCAAGATCTGCTCGCGGCCCTTCACATCCGGACGGTCGACCGTAACCTGACGGTCAAAACGACCGGGACGCAGCAACGCCGGATCCAGGATGTCGGGACGGTTGGTCGCAGCGATCAGGATGACTGACTCGCTCTCCTCAAAACCGTCCATCTCGACCAGCAGCTGGTTGAGCGTCTGCTCGCGCTCGTCGTGACCGCCGCCCAAGCCGGCTCCGCGCTGACGTCCCACGGCGTCGATCTCATCGATGAAGATGATCGACGGGGCCTGAGACTTGGCCTCCTTAAAGAGGTCGCGCACGCGGCTGGCGCCGACGCCCACGAACATCTCCACAAAGTCAGAGCCCGAAATGCTAAAGAACGGCACGCCCGCCTCGCCGGCAACGGCCTTGGCCAGCAGCGTTTTACCGGTGCCCGGAGGGCCAACCAGCAACACGCCACGCGGGATCTTGGCGCCCAGCTTGCGATAGCGATCCGGATCGCTCAAAAAGTCACGGATCTCCTCGAGCTCCTCGACTGCCTCGTCCACGCCGGCAACGTCTTCAAACTTGACCTTGGGGCGCGTGGCCTCGTTGGTCTTGGCGTTGGTCTTGCCAAACTGCATGTTCCTGTTGTTGGCGCCCATCATCTGGCGCATAAAGTAGAACATGATGGCGATAAGGGCGATCGTCGGAAGCACACTCATCGCCAAGTCGCCCCAAAAATCGGGATCGTTGGTGTTGACGATATACTTAGTGTCGGGGTGCTCCGCCATGAGCTCGGCAAGCGAATCGGAGCCGACATAGGTCGAGGAGAAGCTCTTGAGCTCGCTCGTATCGCCCTTGTCCTTCTTCGTCTTCCAGTAATGACCCGTCACGCTTCCGTCTTGAACCGTATAGGTCAGATCTTCGACGCGATCCTGCTTGATGGCGCTCACCATCTCGCTCGTCGCGAGCTTTACGGTATTGCTGGAATTGGCAAAGCCGGAGCCCATGTTAAAGAAGGCGTAGCCCAGAAGTGCGCAAGCCAAAATAAAATACAGCCAGCCCGTACGCGTGGGCTTCTTGCCTCCGGGCATCCCCGGGATCTTAGGCTCCCGGGGAGTCTGGGAATTGTTATCGTTACGGTCGTCGGGCATCTTACGAATAAACCTCCGGTTTCAAAATGCCCAGATACGGCAGGTTACGATAGCGCTCGGCATAGTCGAGGCCGTAGCCCACCACAAAGGCATCGGGGCAATGGGTTCCAACATACTTGGGCGTGATGGCCGAGACGCGGTCCTCAACGTCCTTCCACAGGAAGGCGGCGACCTCCAGAGAAGCGGGCTTGCGGCTCTCGAGGTTCTTCATCAGATACTTGAGCGTCAGACCCGAGTCCAGAATGTCCTCGACGATCAGCACGTCGCGACCACGGATGTCGATATCCAGGTCCTTAATGATACGCACGATGCCGGAAGACTTCACGCCGTCGCCGTAGCTCGAAACAGCCATGAAATCGATGTTGGTCGGCAGCTCGATCTTGCGCATCAGGTCGCCCATAAAGACCACGGCGCCGCGCAGGACCGCAATCAGCACCAGATCCTTACCCGCGTAGTCGCGCGTAATCTGCTCGCCTAGGCGAGAGACGATACCGTCGATATCCTCCTGCGTAAACAGAACCTTCTCGATATCCGGATGTTGAGAAGCCATGACAACCCTTTCTTGTGCTTATCGCCCACACACCGCCGTATGGACGCGAACTTCACATTCTAGCAGCGCACGGGGTATATTTTCCAGCCCGTACGCCATCAGCGCGGGAATACCGTCAACGTCGCACAGAATAGCTGGCGTGGGACGCTATTCCGCATCGACCACGCGGAGCAGATATGCCACGCGCGTTGCGGCCGTGCACTTAAAACGCTCGTCCGCGCGAACTCCGGCGACCCACACCACGGCACCCCCCGGCGCCGTCCTCACCATGGGCACGCCGGCGCGCTCGGAAACGGGAATGCGAGCCTCACCTAGCAAGTCGGATACTTTCTTGCTTCGGCCACTCATCCCTAACGGGCACATCACGTCTCCCGGTGCGGGACCGTCCACCCACAGGCGCGCCAATCGCGCCTCGGCAGGGATCTCGCCACGCGAGCCCGCCAGGATCCGCTCACTATCGCTGTCGGCAAAACCCAGGGCAGCCGCGTCTACCAAAGCTGTCACTTCCCCGGCAGCCGCAAGCTCACGGGCGCGGCGCACGATATCGCATCCCGGCTCAACGGCTATTGGTTCTGTGACCAGCATACGTCCCCCGCCCAACGGCAAACGACCGGGCACGGTAACCCAGTCCGCGACCAGGCCCTCGCGAGCCACCGGCGCCTTAAACGCCAGCATGCCAAACTCAATGCGTGCGTCAATCCCCGCCGGAAGCGTGACCGAGCCGGCGCCCTCGGCAACGCAGGAAAGGACTCGCTCCACATGTCGCATCTCTGGACGAGCGTCCGGATCGATGCGCTTAATCGCCAGTCGCACGATGCGCCGCGCGATTACCACCTCGGCCGCAGCAAGGCGCCTGGCATCGAGCACCAGCGCGCCCGCTGCCTCTTTGCGCAAACAGCTTCGAAACGCCTGTGCCGAAAGCTGAGACAAAAACGCGTCCTCATCGCCTAAGATCTCGCAGGCGGCGCCAATCGTCTTGCAGACGCTCGCGTTGCGCTGCGCCACCACCGGCATCACTCGATGGCGCACGTAGTTTCGCAGATACGAGATGTCCTCATTGCTCTCGTCTTCACGCCACGGCTGACCATGTACCTGCAGATAGCCCACCAACTCGCCGTGAGTCAGGTCGAGCAAGGGACGCACCACGATATTCCTCCGGCGAGGAATGCTCGATAGGCCAGCGGGCCCCGAACCCTTAATCGCGTTCATCAAAAACGTTTCCGCGCGATCCGAAGACGTGTGCGCGGTGCAGATACGAGCCGCCGTTCGCGGTGCCCCCGTCTGGGCGCAGAGCTCGCGAACATACCTTCGCGCCGCGGCATAGCGCACCTCGCGGGCAGCCGCCTCGATATTGCCCGATTCATCATCAAAATAGGCATGCTCAACACACAGCGGTAGACCATATTGCGCGCAGAGCTCACGCACGAAGGCCTCGTCGCCATCGGATGCCTCGCCGCGCAGATGATGGTTCACATGCAGCACGTGCAGTCGCTCGCGCGCGATGGGGGCCACACCACGCCCATCCAGAATATCCAACTTTGATGTGCACGCCATAAGGAGCAAAGCCGTCGAGTCCGCGCCGCCTGATACCATGAGCACGACAGGAGCAGCCTGCTGCCTCGTTCGGGTCTCATCGACTGCCCCGGGCACGGCATGGTGTCCGTAATGCTGTGATACCGTAGGCATTTGCTTCCTCCTCTATTCGTCCGCACCCATTGTATCCTTTGGAATCTTATGTCTCGTCTGCACCTTCATATCCTTGGCAGCGGCTCAAAAGGCAACTGCGCGCTCATCGAAGGCCCCCGGGGGCTCATTATGGTCGATGACGGACTGTCTAGCCGCGAGACATTAAAGCGCATGGCAGAACTGGGGCTCTCGACAGACAACGTCTCGGCTCTTCTCATTACTCATGAGCATAGCGATCACATCAAGGGCCTCGATGTCTGGTGCAAGCACTGGCACGGCCCCCTCTTTGCCAGCAGGGGCACTCTTTCGAACAAAGAAAATCTTTCGCATCTGCTTGTCGAGGAATTCGATCCCGGTGACACCCTATCCATTGCCGGCATCCACGTGCAAACCTACTCAACGTCACACGATGTCATCAATCCAGTCGGCTATCGATTCGACACCCTCGATGATTCCATCGGCTTTGCCACCGACACCGGAGAGCTATCGAGCCAAGCCATGAACACCCTCAAAGATTGTCGAGTCCTCGCGCTCGAAAGCAACCATGATGTGACCATGCTGCGCGAGGGAGAATATCCCCACTTTCTTCAGGAGCGCATCCTGTCTGCAAGGGGACACCTCTCCAATGGCCAAGCCGCCGAAGCCGCGCGCAAACTTGTTACCGATCGCACCGAACAGCTCATTGCCATGCATATCAGCCAAGATAACAATCGTCCGAGCCTTACCGTCAAAAGCTATGCCAAAGCTCTAGCCGCAACCCTGGATGACGAGCTCGGCAGCTCCGCCACCCTTCTTCAAAGGCCACGAAAGCTCTCGATACGCCCTGCGAGTCAGTATCAACCGGCAACCATTGTATAGACCACTCTAGATAGCAAAAGGGGCCGGGAATCGCTTCCCAGCCCCTTTTGTATCTTTTAATAGCACAGAACACCAACGAAGTTAGTCGATGGAGATCTTCGTAACGTTCTTCTTCTCGACGATCTTGGGAACGGTAACGGTCAGGATGCCGTCAGCGTACTTAGCCGAGAGGCCCTCGCTCGAAGCGTCCTTTAGATACACGCCACGCGTCGCGCTGTACGAGCTGAACTCCTTCTGCAGGAAGTTCTTGCCCTCGTTCTCCTCGTCTTCCTCGACATTCACGCTAATGGACAGACGGCCCTCGTTAAGCTCGACATCGATATCGTCCTTGGCGACGCCGGTCAGATAAGCCTTGACCTCATAGCCATCGCCCTTATCCTCAACGTCAACGGGGAACGCCTTAGAGGCAATCGAGCTGTTCGCTAGGTCGCTCATATCATCAAACAGATCGAACAGCGAGCTTGCAGAGGGACGAACGCCAAAAACCGAACGATAAGGAACCATGCTTGCCATGTTTACCACTCCTTTATAGGACTGCCGAGTCATCTTCCAGGTGACTGGGACTTCTTTTGACGCTCTTATATATGCCCACCCAGTGCTCATATATACATCGACTATAAAGTTTTTTGAGTCCAGTACTATAAGCATATCTAAGTGCATATGACTCAGGTTTTAGGAAGGTTAAGGTTCTTTGAACCAGAGCTTAAATACCGAGTATGTCCCCAGCTACAAATAACAAGGGGCTTACAATGAGCGCGTACACGTTGTTGGTAACGAGCTAAAGGGCATCATGGACGACCAAAACCAGAACAAAATGTTTATGCCGACGCAGGGGGAAGATACTTCCACGCAGCCGCCACGGTTCCATCGCCCCCACATCTCACAAGAGCCCATTAATGATCCGGAGCCCGAGTATGTGACGAGAAATCGATATCAAACGCTCGAGGATGCCCAAACGGGACGTAAACATATGGGCGTCGCCTCGGGAGACCCCGTATATCTGAAAGACGCACCATTATCTAAAAACAGCGCAGCTAGTGATGAGCCACTGAAAGCATCCGCCGCTCATCAACAAAGAGGTCCTCGACCAAAGCAAACCTTGACGCATTCGGCTCGCTATCTCGAAACGCCAAAACAAGGAAAATCGATCTTCGTTTCGTCAAGTAAACGACGCAAGCAGCATCGAATGACAATCCTGCTTTTGATCATTGCGGCTATAGCAGTTGCCCTTGTTATTCGTTTTATTTTCTTTAAATAAAAGCTCAATACCAAAAAGAATTAAATCGTCTGGCGTAAATGAGTCATTTATGCCACGCAAACGCAAAAAGGGGGAGGCCGCGAGGCCTCCCCCTTCCAAGTTTAAGCGTACGGCTCGGTGCCGTCCACCGGTCAGCGGCGCCCTGGCCTCCCACGGGC
>CAVHBE010000116.1:0-2349 GCA_963634045.1 Methanobrevibacter smithii | reverse complement strand
CTTCTAGGTAACAATTCCAAACCGCGCAAGGCCGCGTGCGGGGATGGATTGAGCAAGCGGCCAGAATGAGGAGGACATCATGTCCAAGAAGAACTATGCCGTGACCATTGCCGGCGGTGGCTCTACCTTCACCCCGGGCATCGCTCTGATGCTGCTTGAGGAGCGCGACCGCTTCCCGGTCAACAAGGTGACCTTCTACGACAACAACGCCGAGCGCCAGGAAATCGTGGCCAAGGCCTGCGAGATCTACTTCCACGAGAACGCCCCCGAGGTTGAGTTCAACTACACCACCGACCCCGAGACCGCATTCACCGGGACCGACTTCGTCCTTGCTCACATCCGCGTTGGCCTGTACGCCATGCGCGAGCTCGACGAGAAGATTCCTCTCAAGTACGGCTGCGTTGGCCAAGAGACCTGCGGTGCCGGCGGTATCGCCTACGGCATGCGCTCCATCGGTGGTGTCATCGAGATCCTCGACTACATGGAGAAGTACAGCCCCAACGCCTGGATGCTCAACTACTCCAACCCCGCGGCCATCGTCGCCGAGGCGTGCCGCGTGCTGCGTCCCAACAGCCGCATCATCAACATCTGCGACATGCCGATCGACCTCATGGACAAGATGAGCCGTATGTGCGGCATCAAGGATCGTCGCGAGCTGCAGTATAGCTACTACGGCCTCAACCACTTTGGTTGGTGGAGCAAGATCTACGACAAGGACGGCAACGACCTCATGCCGCAGATTAAGGAGCACATGGCTAAGAACGGCTACCTGGACGGCATCGAGCACGAGGCCGGTAAGGAGCAGCATGTCGAGGAGAGCTGGATTCACACCTTCGGCAAGGCCAAGGATGTCTATGCTGTCGATCCCGAGACGATTCCCAATACCTACCTCAAGTATTACCTGTACCCGGACTATGTCGTCGAGACGTCTGACCCCAACTACACTCGCGCCAATGAGGTTATGGACGGCCGCGAGAAGAAGGTCTTTGGCGCTTGCCGCGACATCATCGCCAAGGGTACTGCCAAGGACGGCGGCTTTGAGCCGGATGTGCATGCCAACTACATCGTCGACCTTGCCTGCGCGCTGGCCGAGAACACGCTCGAGCGCTTCCTGCTGATCGTCCCCAACGATGGCGCTGTGCCCAACTTCGACCCGACGGCCATGGTCGAGGTGCCTTGCATCGTCGGTTCCAACGGCTTTGAGAAGATTTGCCAGGGCCCGATCCCACAGTTCCAGAAGGGCCTGATGGAGCAGCAGGTTTCCGTCGAGAAGCTCGTTGTCCAGGCTTGGGTCGAGGGCAGCTACCAGAAGCTCTGGCAGGCGCTCACGCTCTCCAAGACCATTCCTTCGGCAAGCGTTGCCAAGCAGATCCTGGACGAGCTCATCGAGGCCAACAAGGATTTCTGGCCCGAGCTTAAGTAAGGACTACTGTCTCGAACCCTCACGCATCTCTGCTTCATTTGCGCCGCCGCGGTGTCCGGATTCGCCCGGATGCTGCGGCGGCGCTATACTTATGAAGTTTGAAGTACCTGTACCAAAAGGAGCTGTCGTGTCCCTTTCCATCGGTATCGTGGGCCTGCCCAACGTGGGCAAGTCGACGCTGTTCACCGCGCTTACCAAAAAGACCGGCCTTGCCGCCAACTACCCGTTTGCCACGATCGACCCCAACGTGGGTATCGTCGATGTGCCCGATAGCCGCCTGCAAAAGCTCGCCGACATCGTCAACCCCGGCCGCATTGTGCCGGCGACGGTCGAGTTTGTCGACATCGCAGGTCTGGTGAAGGGCGCCAACGAGGGCGAGGGCCTGGGCAACCAGTTCTTGGCAAACATCCGCGAGACCGACGCCATCTGCGAGGTCGTGCGCTACTTTAAGGACCCCAACGTCATGCGCGAGGTGGGCCGCACGGGCGAGTTCGTCGATCCCGCCGGCGATGCCGACACCATCATGACCGAGCTCATCCTGGCCGACATGGGCACGCTCGAGAAACAACTGCCCAAGCTCGAGAAGGAGGCCAAGCGCGACAAGGAGCTCATGCCCAAGTTCGAGGTGGCCAAGCGCCTGCTCGCCTGGCTCAACGAGGGCAAGCGCGCCGCATCCATGGAGATGACCGACGAGGAGCGCGCTGCCGCCAAGGGCTTGTTCCTGCTTACTATGAAGCCCATCCTGTATGTGGCCAACGTAGACGAGGACATGCTCAACGAGGACCTGGCGCCCATCGACGGTGTCAAGCCGCTACCCATCTGCGCCAAGATCGAGGCCGAGCTTTCCGAGCTCGATCCCGAGGACGCCGCCGACTACCTGGAGAGCCTGGGCTTGGAGCAGCCCGGCCTGGACGTGCTCGCGCAAG
>CAVHBE010000115.1:8079-15996 GCA_963634045.1 Methanobrevibacter smithii | reverse complement strand
GTGCAGCTCGGCGCGACGGCAGGGCATCTCGTCCTCGGTACGACGGTAGGCGATGATGGCGTGCTCGGCGCCCAGGCGCTTGGCGGTACGGACGGCGTCCATAGCCACGTTGCCGCCACCAAAGACGACGACGTTCTTGCCGTGCTTGGTGGGGGTGTCGTACTCGGGGAACTTGTTGGCCTTCATCAGGTTCACGCGGGTGAGGTACTCGTTAGCGAAGAAGACGTTGGGCAGGTTCTCGCCGGGGACGTTGAGGAACTTGGGCAGGCCAGCGCCGGTCGCCACGTAGATGGCGTCGAAGCCCTGCTCGAACAGCTCCTCGGCCGTGGCCATGTTGCCCACGACGGAGTTGTACTCAAACTTGACGCCCATGTCCTCCAGGCCGTCGATCTCGCGCTTGACGACTGCCTTGGGCAGACGGAACTCGGGGATGCCGTAGACCAGCACGCCGCCGCCGGTGAAGAAGGCCTCAAAGACGGTGACGTCAAAGCCGTTACGGGCGAGCTCGCCGGCGCAGGTGATGCCGGACGGGCCGGAGCCGACGACGGCGACCTTCTTGCCGTTCTTGGGGGCCATCTTGGGCGTGGAAGCGAGCTCGGGGCGGTCACCCAGGAAGCGCTCGAGCTGGCCGATGGCCACGGGCTCGGACTTCTTACCACGGATGCACTTGCCCTCGCACTGGTTCTCCTGCGGGCAGACGCGGCCGCAGATGGCGGGAAGCATGGAGTCCTCGCGGATGGTATCGAGAGCGCCGCCGAAGTCCTTCTCGCGGATCTGCTCGATAAAGCGGGGGATGTTGATGTTGACGGGGCAGCCCTCAACACAGAACGGCTTCTTGCAGTTGAGGCAGCGCTCGGCCTCGGCCAGCGCCATCTCCTCGGTGAAGCCCTTGTCGACGGGGCGGAAGTCGCAGGCGCGCTCGGCAGTCGGCTCCTCGTTATCGGGGGTGCGGGGCGACTTCATATCGGCAACGAAACGACCGTTAACTAGTGGCATGCGCAGCTCTTTTCCTCATAGGCCTTGAGGGACTCGCCCTCTTCGGAACGGTAAGCGGCCTGGCGGGCACGAAGGTCGTCCCAGTCGACCAGGGTGGCATCGAAGTCGGGGCCGTCGACGCAAGCGAACTTGGTCACGCCGCCCACCTCGACGCGGCAGCAGCCGCACATACCGGTGCCGTCAACCATGATGGGGTTGAGGGACGCGGTGATGGGGGTGTCGTATTTCTGGGCGGTGAGGGTCGAGAACTTCATCATCGGAACGGGGCCGACGCAGAAGACCTGGCTCACGGCCTTGTCCTGCAGCAGGCGCTCCAGCGGAGCGGTGACAACGCCCTGCTCGCCGTAGGAACCGTCGTCAGTGGTGATGTGGATGTGGTCCTCGTCGAGGAGCTCGCGGAACTGGTCCTCCATGAGCAGGAGGTCCTTGGTGCGGGCGCCCATGATGGCGTGCACCTCGTGACCGGTCTCGACCAGGTGCTTGGCGACCGGGAAGGCAATTGCCAGGCCGACGCCGCCGCCAATGACGGCGCAGGGGCCCTCGGCCATCTCGGTGGGAACTCCCAGCGGGCCCACGACGTCGCGCAGCGACTCGCCGGCCTCGTAGGTGGAAAGCATTTCGGTGGTCTTGCCGATCACCATGAAGATGAACTCGACCCAGCCCTCGTCACCGTTCCAGCCGGCCAGGGTAAACGGGACGCGCTCGCCCGTCTCGTTGGCGCGAACCATGAGGAACTGTCCAGCGTGCGCATGCTTGGCGATTGCAGGCGCCTCGATGCGGAACTTGAACACCTTCTCCGAGAACTGCGTCTTCTCCAGGATCTTATACATAGAACCCCTCTCTTGTTAGGGCCGCCGAACCGTGCCTCCACGGAAATGGACGGTAGCCCGAGTAAAACCGTACGCCCACAGGCGTTGTGCAGACATACGGTGCAAATTATACCCTCATGGACATGCTGTTTACGTGTATCTTTGGCAGGCGGGAGCAGGGTTTATCCACTTTGGCCTGCCAAATAGGGACAGGTTTATTTTGGCAGGTTTTATCAGGCAAAACAGCAAAGGGGGCCGGCCTCGCACATCGGTGAGACCGGCCCCCTTTGGAGCGCTGCATATGTATGGCGGCACAGGGTTTATTGCGGTGCGGCCGCTGCGGTGTTTCCGCATATAGAACCTGCCAAAATAAACATCCCTAAATGATAGGTTTTAGTGCTTGCCGTTGGCGGAGGCGGCGCCGTTTACGTGATCGCGGGCATAGATCACGCCGTGCACGATGGCCAGGCCGGCGGCGTCGGCCGCGCGGGCGCAGGTGTCCTGGAAATCCTCGGCCTCGCGGGCGCGCAGCTGCTTGAGCACGTAGTCGGCGACGGCCATCTTGCCGGGAGGGTTGCCGATGCCGGTGCGGATGCGGCTGAAGTCGCGGCTGCCCATCTTGTCGATGATGGAGCGCAGGCCGTTGTGACCGGCGTGGCCACCGCCCACCTTAACACGTACGTCGCCGGCGGGAATGTCGAGCTCATCGTGGATTACGAGCAGCTCCTCGGCCTTGATCTTGTACTCGCGGCAGAGCTTGGAGATGGGACCGCCCGAGGTATTCATGTACGACTGCGGCTTGACCAGCACAATCTGGCGCTTGCCGCCCTCTTCCTCGGGGTCGTTGATGTTGATGAGCGCGACCTCGGCACCGGCCTGGTTTTTCCAGTACGTGACGCCGGCCTGACGGGCCAGCTCGTCGATTGCCTTAAAGCCGGCGTTGTGGCGGGTCTCGGCATATTCCTCGCCTGGGTTGCCAAGTCCGGCAACCATGCGAATCTTAAGCGGCTGTGCAGCTGCCATGTTTGTCCTCCGTTACGTAAATAGTTCAAACAACGACAAAGGCTACCACGCCCGCCGAAGGCGAGGAAAGGTTGCAGCAAAGTCATTTCAGAAAACAGCTGCCCCGAGACAGCAGGAAGCCCCGGACACGCCGGGAGGGGTTATCACGCGAACATCCCGCAGCCGCAAAGCGGCGAGGACGTTCGCGTGATAACCCCGCAGGCGTGACCGGGGCTTCCGGAGGGATGCGAGGGTCGAGCGACTACAGCGCGAAGTCGCCGCCGACGAGCGTGGAGACGGGCTCCTCGTGGTAAACGGCGGAGATGGCCTGAGCGAACTCCTCGGCGACCGAGATGGTCTTGATCTTGCCGCCGACCTCGACGGGAATGGCGTCGGTGACGAGGCACTCGACGATCGGGGCGTCGTTCAGACGCTCGATGGCCGGACCGGAGAAGATACCGTGGGTGGCGCAGACGTAGATATCGCCAGCGCCCATAGCCTTGAGCTCCTTGACGTTGGCGCACAGGGTGCCAGCGGTGTCGATCATGTCGTCGTTGATGATGCAGGTCTTGCCCTTGATGTCACCGATGATGCCCATGACCTCGGCGGCGTTGTGGCGCGGACGGCCCTTGTGGGCGATGGCCAGGTCGCAGCCGAGCATGTCGGACAGCTTCTTGGCGGCCTTGGCGCGACCCACGTCGGGGGAGACGACAACCAGGTTGTCGGTGTCGAAGTGCATGTCGTTGTAGTACTGGCCAAACAGCGGCAGCGCGGACAGGTGGTTAACCGGGATATCGAAGAAGCCCTGGATCTGGCCCTGGTGCAGGTCGAGGGTGATGATGCGGTTGACGCCGGCGCGCTCGAGCAGGTTGGCGACGAGGCGGGCGGTGATGGGCTCGCGCGGGCCGGCCTTGCGGTCCTGGCGGGCATAGCCGTAGTGGGTGATAACGGCGGTGATGGAGCGGGCGGATGCGCGCTTGGCAGCGTCGGTGGCGATGAGCAGCTCCATGAGCATGTCGTTGACGTTGCCGCCGGCCACGGACTGAATCAGGAAGACGTCGGCGCCGCGGACGGTCTCGTCGTAGCGGGCGTAAATCTCACCGTTGGCGAACTGCTTTAGCGTAAGGCCCGAAAGCTCGACCCCAAGGTACTCAGCAATCTTCTGAGCGAGGGGACGGTTGGAGGAACCGGAATACACGCGGATGGACTTGCGCATATTCTCCGACTTCTCGGGATCATTAATCGGCATTACCCTTCTCCTTTATATCGAATGCCATATAGATGCCTTTTTGCATTGTAACCGCGCGACGGGGTTTATCGAGTCCTGATAACGTCTTTACCGTCAACGGACACGAACCGACCACTCATCCGGTTGCGCAGGTCACGATAGAAAAAGGAGCCGCCCCCACGGGAACAGCTCCTTAGATGCTTGGTAAAACGTTATACCTCGTCGTCCTCGTGCAGACGGCGGCGGTAATCGGCGGCCCAGCCCTCAATGTTTACCTGACGGGCACGACCCAGGCCAAGTGCGTCGGCCGGGACCGGCTCGGTGATGACGGAGCCGGCGGCCACGAGCGCGCCGTCGCCGATCTGGGCGGGCGCGACCATCATGGTGTCGGAACCGATGAAGGCGTCCTTGCCGATGACGGTCTTGTGCTTGTGCACGCCGTCGTAGTTGCAGGTGATGGAGCCTGCGCCCACGTTGACGCCGGAGCCCATGGTGGTGTCGCCGATGTAGGACAGGTGCGGCACCTTGGAGCCCTCGCCGATCGTGGACTTCTTGATTTCCACGTGCGTGCCGGCCTTGGAGCCGTCGAGCATGTGGGTGCCCGGGCGCAGGTAGGCGCGCGGGCCGCAGTCGACGCCGTTCTCGATGACGGCCTCGATGGCGATGGTCTCATCGATGGTGCAGCCGCTGCCGACGGTGGTGTCGGTGAGGCGACTGTTGGGGCCGAGCTGGCACTCTTCGCCCACGGTGACGTGACCGATCAGATGCGTCTGCGGCCACACGATGGTGTCTCGGCCGATGGTGGCGTCGGGGCCGATCCAAGCCTGCGTGGGGTCGATGAAGGTAACGCCCTCGGCCATCCAGTGCTCGTTGATGCGGTCGCGCGCGATGGCGGTGAGCTGTGCGAGCTGGATGCGGCTGTTGACGCCCAGGCCGTCGCGGTAGTCGTCACAGTGGAAGATGGAGACCGCCTGGCCGTGACCCTTGAGGATCTCGAGCATGTCGGGCAGGTAGTACTCGGACTGCGCGTTGTCGTTGCCGATCTCGTCAATGTGGGCGGCGAGCTGCGCGCCGTCGAAGGCGTAGCAGCCGGCGTTGCATTCGAGCAGCGTGGCGGCCTGCTCGGGCGTGCAGTCCTTCTGCTCGATGATGCGCTCAATCTGGCCGTCGGCGCCCAGCTTGATGCGGCCGTAGCCGAAGGGGTCGGGCGGGGTCATGGTCATGACGGTGCAGGCGAGCTCGCCGGTAGCGACAGTCTGCGCGAACTTGGCGACGGTGTCGGCGGTGATGAGCGGCAGGTCGCCGTTGAGCACGACGACCGGGCCCTCGGCGATGCCGCAGGCCTCGAGCGCGACCTTGACGGCGTGGCCGGTGCCCAGGCGCTCGGTCTGCTCGACGCACTCGACCTTGGTGGCGCTGTTGGCGTAGGCGCCGTCGATAAGGGCGCGCATCTCGTCGGCGTGGCTGCCGATGACGACCACGACGCGGCTGCAGCCGGCCTTGATGGTGGCGTCGACGATCCACTGGACCATGGGCTTACCCAGGATCTTGTGCGAAACCTTGCAGTGGTTCGACTTCATGCGGGTGCCCTCGCCGGCAGCGAGGATAATTGCGGTTGCGTCCATGTGATCTCCTGTTACGTTATAGAGACGTGTGTTTGGAAACGATACACGGCGCAATATGATACCGCAGGCATATGATGAGCGCGTAGCGATTGATGCGTGACGGCCGATGTCGTTGCCGCCGACGCGGTGTTTGCGCTGGTTGCGTATGGCGGCGGCGCTGCGGCGTTGGTGTTTGAGCGAGGGGATGGGGGTGTCCGTGGACATCATGCGAGAGGAATCGGGCAACGAGCCCGTCGCGGCATTTTCGATGTCGCATCCGGCGGTGCCGGCGCTCTACATGGTGCTGACGCTGGGACTCACCATGTTCTCGATGCAGCCGGTGCTGATCGCGCTGTCGCTTGCGGGCGGGGTGGCGTACGGGTTTGCGACACGCGGCGCCGCACGTACGTTGGGGGCGCTTCGCTGGCAGCTGCCGGTGATTTTGATCATCGCGGTGCTCAATCCGTTGTTTAGCGCCTCGGGCTCGACGGAGCTGTTCCGTATTGGCATGCGCGCGGTGTATCTAGAGAGCATGGTTTACGGCCTATGCATGGGCGGGCTGTTTGTGGCGAGCGTGCTGTGGTTTGAGGCGGCGGCATCGATGCTTGGCTACGACAAGGTGCTTGCGCTTTTGGGTAACGCCGCGCCGGTGATCGCGCTCATGATCTCGATGTGCATGCGGCTTATCCCGCAGTTTTTGCGCCGCGGTCGTACGGTGCTGGCGGTGCAGGATGCGATTGATGTGCCTGGCCGCGCGCCGGCCGACCCCGTGCGCTCGCGCCTGCGGGCGTCGAGCGTGTTGATGGGCTGGGGCATGGAGGATTCGCTGGAGCGCGCGGACGCCATGCGCTCCCGTGGATGGGGCGCCGCGACGCGTCGCACGACGTACGCGCGGTATCGGCTGGGGCGCGGCGATGTTGCCGCGCTGGTGGGGCTTGCGCTGTTTGGCGCTGCTACGGTTGCGGTGGCGTGGGCCGCGACGACGCAGTATTCGTTTTACCCTCAGCTTTCGGTGCCGGCGCCGTGGCCTGGCTATATTGTGTACGCGGCTTGGATGGCGCTGCCCTGTGTGCTGCACGCGATTGACGAGAAGAGGTTTGGCTGATGGCTCGGTTGGACGGAAGCATGATGGCGGGCATGGTGTGCGGCTCGGATACGCCGGCGATTGAAGCGCGGGGTCTGCGCTTTGCCTACCCCGGGGCCGAGGCGCCGGTGCTCGACGGGCTCGACTGGTCTGTTCCCCAAGGGGCGTTTGCGTTGCTTGTTGGTGGTACTGGGTCGGGTAAGTCGACGCTGCTCTCGTTGCTCAAGCCCGAGATTTCGCCGACGGGTGAATGTGCTGGCGAGCTGCGCGTGCTGGGCGAGAGCGTTGCCGACATGGATGTTCGGGCGTCCGCGGAGCGCGTGGGCTATGTGTTTCAGGACCCCGAGAACCAGATCGTGTGCGAGACCGTGTGGCACGAGATGGCGTTTGGCCTGGAAAACTTAGGCATGTCTCGTGACGAGATGCGCCGTCGCGTGGCCGAGACCAGCTATTTCTTTGGGTTGGAGGATTGGCTCCACCGCGATACCGATACGCTTTCGGGTGGACGCAAACAGCTGCTGTCGCTGGCGGCTGTGCTGGCGCTGCGCCCGCGCGTGCTGCTGCTCGACGAGCCAACGTCCCAACTGGATCCCGTTGCCGAGAAGAGTTTTCTGCATGCGCTGTTCCGCGTGAATCGCGAGCTGGGCTGCACGGTTGTCGTGGCAACGCATCAGCCACGTCCGATGCTCGAATACGCGACGTGCGCGTATCGGATTGAAGACGGACGCGTGTGCGAGGTGGCCGACATTGCCTCCCTGGGGCATCGTGAAGAGCTGTTTTCTGGCGAGGCGTCAGGGTGGGGTGCCTCGCGGCGTGCAAAAAACGGAGTTTTCAGCAGCGCCAGTGGCCAGCTGGGCTCTTTGGACCCGCGCGCGGGCGTTCCGGGTGCAGACAAAGGGCTGAAATCGGACAAATCGGGTGAATTTGAGGCGCAAATACCGCCGCAAGACGACTCGGGGGCGCCATCGCGCGCCGGTGGATGCCGAATTCTCCCAAAAATGCACGCTGGGTCGGCTACCACCCTGGCAGGGAGCTGGTTTCGCTACGATCGGGCGTCCGGCTGGGTACTGCGCGGACTCGATGCGTCGTTTTCGGCAGGCGCGGTGCATGCGGTTGTGGGCGGTAACGGCTGTGGTAAGTCGACAATGCTTTCGGTGCTGGCCAAGACGGTCAAGTTGCAGCGTGGGCATATGG
>CAVHBE010000115.1:6964-7949 GCA_963634045.1 Methanobrevibacter smithii | reverse complement strand
GCGGGGCTGCCTCGGCGGCACTGCTGCCTCAGAATCCCAAGGCGTTGCTGGTTGCCGAGACAGTGCGCGATGAGCTGATGGAATGGGCTTCGACCTGCGGGTATGACGAGGGCGCGGCCCAGGAGCGCGCGGCGCAGCTGGGATTGGACGGCCTGGATGGGCGCCACCCGTACGATCTTTCGGGCGGGCAGCGTCAACTGCTTGCGTTGGCAAAACTGCTTCTGATTGGCCCCGAGCTGCTGTTGCTCGATGAGCCCACCAAGGGCTTGGACCTGGCCAGCCGCCGTATCATCGCTCGCGCCCTGCGTGACCATGCGAAGGCTGGCGGCACCGTCATCATGGCCACACACGATCTGGATTTTGCCGAGCAGGTTGCCGATGACATTGCCATGATGTTCGACGGTGAGATTGCCTGCATGGAGCCGCCGGCCGACTTCTTTGCCGACAACGTGTTTTATAGGGCGTGATGGAATGGCGGATTATCGCGTCTTGCGCCTACTTGCAAAAATGGAGATTCCGCTTTTGTTGGCGGTGCCGGTGGTAATGGCCGCAGCATTGCTGGCGGGCATTGAGCAGGCGGCGCTTGCCATGCTTGTTGTGGTGGCGCTCGTGCTTGCACTGTTCTTTGCGGGCTACGAGGCGTCGCGACCGGGCCTGCGCCAGATTATGCCAACGCTGGTTCTGGCGGCGTTGGCCGCGGCGGGCCGCATCTTGTTCGGCCCCATTCCCGACTTTAAACCCGTGAGCGCCATCGCTATTATCGCGGGGGCGACGTTGGGTCGACGCAACGGCTTCATGGTCGGAGCGCTGGCAGCACTGACCAGTAATTTCTTTTTTGGACAGGGCATGTGGACACCATGGCAGATGTATGCCTGGGGCCTGGTTGGCTATGTTGGCGGTGCGCTGGCGCATGCGGGTGCTTTTGATCGCGCCGATGGCACCGTGCGCATGCCTGCGCTGCTGACCTACGGCTTTGCTTCGGGTT
>CAVHBE010000115.1:0-6954 GCA_963634045.1 Methanobrevibacter smithii | reverse complement strand
TTTGTTGTACGGCGTTGTGATCAACGCCTACGACATCATCGGTTTTGTGCAGCCGCTCACGTGGGCGGGAGCCGTGGCGCGTCTTGCCGCCGCCGTACCGTTCGATATCACGCACGGACTCGCGACCTGCGTGTTTTTGGCCGCCCTGTACAAGCCCTGGTGTCGCCGCATCAACCGAGTCGTCGTGAAATACGGGCTGTAGGGCTGGTTGCGCCGGCGCGGGAATCAATGCTGCCAAAGTGCCATTTTAAAACCATGCCGGTTTACGGGGCTAGATTGGCGCAGGCCGACCATACCGGCTTTTTTCGAAATAGAGCAAGCCGTTTACCTGCGGTTTTATTATTTCGGAATTCCGTATGGTTAGGGGTTCGCGATTCAGCCCCGTAAACCGGCATGGTTTTGAAATGGCCGGCTGATATGACGGGTAACGTGGCCCTCAGAGAGCCAAATTGATCCGTTTTCTTTCCGTCCCC
Organism: Methanobrevibacter smithii; assembly: GCA_963634045.1. Classification (GTDB taxonomy): domain Bacteria; phylum Actinomycetota; class Coriobacteriia; order Coriobacteriales; family Coriobacteriaceae; genus Collinsella. The sequence goes on along the minus strand of CAVHBE010000115.1, from coordinate 6,481 downwards.
AGACGTCCACGGGGAATCAGCTGAACCCGCCCGCCACGAAATCGGCCTATCTACTACGTTTGGCTCGAAACACCCAAACACAACCGCGTTTCATGAAAAACCGCAGGCTTTTTTACCTGCGGTTTTCTTTTTGCGTTGTTCGCTGTGGTTGAGGGTAGTGGCTTAAACGTAGTAGATGGGCCAGTTTCGTGGCAAGCGGCCCGCGATGATGCCCTCGCGAGGTGAAGATGATCCCTTCCCCCGTCCCCAGGGGATCAGTTGGGGCTAGAGCTCTAGGGTGAGGGTGACGGGGCAGTGGTCGCTGCCGAAGATGTCGCCGCGGATGCCGGCGTCGCGCACGTTGCCGGCGATTGCGTCGCTCACCAGGAAGTAATCGATGCGCCAGCCGGCGTTGTTCTTGCGGGCATTAAAGCGATAGCTCCACCAGCTGTAGACGCCCTCGACGTCGGGATTTGCCGCGCGCCAGGTGTCGGTAAAACCGGCGTCGAGGAGCTCGGTAAACTTACCGCGCTCCTCGTCCGAAAAGCCGGCGTTGCCGCGGTTGGACTTGGGGTTCTTAAGGTCGATTTCCTCGTGCGCCACGTTAAAGTCGCCACAGGTCACTACGGGCTTGCCGGTCTCGCACTCGAGCGCGTTCAAAAAGCCGCGGTAGGCATCGTCCCAGGCCATGCGCACATCGATGCGCGCGAGCTCATTTTGGGCGTTGGGCGTGTATACATCGACAAACCAGAACTTGTCGAACTCGAGTGCGCAGACGCGGCCCTCGGTCGCGGCTTGGGCGACGAGCTCGGCCGCCTCTCCCTCGCCGGCGTAGGGCTGCAGCGCATCCGCGTGCAGCGTGCGCAGCGGTTCCTGGCGACTAAAGACCGCAGTGCCCGAATAGCCTTTGCGCTCGGCGTAGCTCCAGGTTTGGTGATAGCCGGGCAGGTCGATATCAACCTGGCCTTCCTGCAGCTTGGTCTCTTGCAGCGCCAGGATATCGACATTGAGCTCCTGTGCGATCTGGATAAAGCTCGGGTCCTTTTTGAGCACGGCGCGCAGGCCGTTGACGTTCCACGAGGCGAAAGTGTAAGTCTGAGGCATGGTGTCCTTTCGACGGGGTTGGCAGGCTTAAGATTAGCGCAACAGGGGCGGGGTGGGCTCCGCGCGTGCTGACTCAAAGGCCGCATGCTGGGATGTCGCCCGACGCTGCCCGACCAACAAGGACGGAGGACTCATATGACGCAGGCAATATCGGACCCCAAGCAGGCCTCCGCCGCACTGGCGGAGCTGTTCGGTACCCACAAGCGTGTGGTGTTCTTTGGCGGCGCCGGTGTTTCCACGGCAAGCGGCATCCCCGATTTCCGCAGCGTGGACGGCCTGTATCACCAGCAGTTTGCCTACCCGCCCGAGACTATGCTCTCGCATAGTTTTTACGAGGCGCATCCGGCCGAGTTCTATGACTTTTACCGCACCAAGATGATCGCGCTTGGCGCCAAGCCCAACCGCTGCCACACCAAGCTGGCCGAACTGGAGCGCGCCGGTAAGCTAAATGCCGTGGTGACGCAAAATATCGACGGTCTGCATCAGATGGCCGGCTCGCGGCGCGTGTTCGAGCTGCACGGATCGGTCCATCGCAACATTTGCCAGTCGTGCGGCGCGGTCTATAGCGCCGAGTGGATTTGCTCGCGCGAGCACGAGGATGCCGCGGGCGTGCCCGTGTGCCCCGCGTGTGGCGGGCGCATTAAGCCCGATGTGGTGCTCTACGAGGAGCCGCTCGACGAGCATGTGCTGACCGGCGCCGTTGCCGCCATCGCCGCGGCCGATGCCCTCATTGTGGGCGGGACCTCGCTCGTGGTGTATCCGGCGGCGGGCCTTACGCGCTACTTTACCGGTGATACGCTGGCCATTTGCAATCTTGCTCCCACCGATCAGGATGCAAATGCCGACCTGCTGATTTCTTGCGACATCGCGGCCGCGTTTGCGTTCTAGCCCGTGTGCGCGGATACAATAGAAAGACTGATTGCAAAGCGACCCCGCCGCCTGCGCCCGAGCGCGGCGGCGTGGGCATTTTAGGAGGATGTTCATGGCGAACGATAGCAAGACATGGCGGTGCGGAAAGTACGAGCTCAGCTTTGACCGCCCGCGCATCATGGGCGTCCTCAACGTGACGCCCGATTCGTTTAGCGATGGCGGTGAGCACTTCGACCCGGACGCCGCGATCGAGTACGGCCTGGCGATGCTCGACGCCGGCGCTGACATCATCGACGTGGGCGGCGAGTCCACGCGCCCCGGATTTACCCCGGTTAATCCCGACGAGGAGGCTCGCCGCGTGCTGCCAGTGGTGCGCGCGCTGGCCAAAGAGGGCGCCATCGTCTCGATCGACACGCGCCACGTGGCGGTCGCCAAGGCTGCCGTGCGTTGCGGCGCCTCGATCGTCAACGACGTGACGGGCTTCACCGACCCCAAGATGGTCGAGTTTGTCGCGACGAGCGCCTGCGGCGTCATCGTGATGCACGCCGGCGAGGTCGCGGCGCCCACGCGCACGCATGCAACGGTGCAGCTCGATACCTCGGCCGCGGCGTTTGTTGCCGAGAAGGCGCGCGAGGCGGCCGCCGAGGCTGCGCGCGAGGCCGAGAAGCCTGCCCGCCGTCGCCGTGGCAAGCTGCTGGGCGAGCCCAAGACGGAGGCCAAGCTGCCGGGGGGCGTGGTACAGCCCTCGCTGCCGTTTGGCGATCCGGAGCCCGCGCCCGAGCCTACGGACGAGCAGAAACAGGAGGCATCGGCCGCCGAAGAGGCCGCCCCTGTCGCCGAGACCGCTGCGAACCCTGAGCCTGCGCCGGAGCCCAATGACCACCTGGCTGCCATGATGCGCCGCAGCGCCCGTCGCGAGGAGGCCTACGTGCCTACCTCTCAGCTTCGCCGCTTTACCCTGCCCGATTCGGCGCCCATCATGCGCCGTGTCATGGGCTTTCTGTCCGATCAAGCTCGCACGCTCATCCATGCTGGCGTGTCGCGCGACCGCATCTGCATCGATCCCGGTCCGGGCTTTGGCAAGACGGCCAACGAGGATATTGTCATCCAGCGCGAGACCGCCAAGATGGCGTCGCTGGGCTATCCGCTCATGTGCGCCGTGTCGCGCAAGCGTTTTGTGGGCGCCGTCTCGGGCGTGACCGAGGCCGCCGCGCGCGATGCCGCCACGTTTGGCGTGTGCCTGGGTGCTATCCAGGCCGGTGCCAACATCGTGCGCGTGCACGACGTTACCGGCTTTGCGCAGTTCCTGAACGGTTACTGGGCTGTCGCCAAGACGCAGCCGCGCCGTGCGTTTGTGGCCGTGGGCTCCAACCTGGGGCATCGTTGCGATAACATCCGCGCCGCGCGCGACATGATCGCCGAGATTCCGCTCACCTGCGTGTCCAACTGCTCGCGCATCTACGAGAGCGAGCCGGCTTACGAAACGCGCCAGGACGCGTTTGCCAACGCCGTCATCGAGATCAAGACCGAGCTTGCTCCGCTGGTGCTGCTCGACGAGCTCATGAAGATTGAGACCGAGCTGGGGCGCGACCGCTCCAAAAAGGCCAAGACAAACGGCCCGCGCACCATCGACTTGGACCTGCTGTGGATGGACGGCGAGACCCATGGCGGCAAGAAGCTGCGCCTGCCGCATCCGCTCATTGGCGAGCGCGACTTTGTGCTGGTGCCGCTCGAGGACCTGATGCACGATCCAGCGCGGTTCTTCCGCTACAACGGCGTCGAGGTTAAGGAGCCCGAGGATCGCGTGGGCCATATCGTGGGCGAATTGGGGCGTATGTAGATGATCGAGATGAATGCTGTTGCCGCCGGTACCGAGCTCGAGGCGGCGCGTGACGCGGGCCGCGAGGGCATGTCCGCGGGCTGGTGCGCTTGGAGCGCGGGCGAGGAGTCGTTGACGTTTTCGCTGGTCGTACGCCCGGATGTGAACATGCATGCATTCCACGGCCTGCCGTTTGTTGCGGCGATGGGCATGATGGACGCGCTTGTGGGCACGGCGTCGGCGCCGGGGCTGGGCCTTGCCGGCAAGGTGGGCATTGAGTGGCCGAGCAATATCGTGTGCGGCGCGCCCGCGTTTGAGACGTCGTTCGCGCGCGTCGCCGTCAACGGCGGTGCTGGTGCCGCGGGCATGTTCGGTGCCGTGACGGTGGATGTTGAGCGTTTGGCGCTGAGCGAGCTCGGTGTAGATGTGGCTGACGAAGCGCTGGTCGAGGAGTTGGCCGCCGCCGTGCTGGCCCGCGTGGACTCCTGGGCGGCTGTTGCCAACACGCCTCAGGGCGCCGCAGGGCCGCTGGCTCCCGTGCTGGGCGAGTACTTCGACATGGTGCCGCTGCTCGGTCGCCAAGTTGCGGCGGTGTCGCCCAACGGCTTGCCGCTTGCGGTCGGTGCGTTTGCGGGCCTGGACATCTGGGGTCGCGCGACCATCAAGACCGATGCCGGCGAGCAGGAGTTTCCGCCCGAGGCCGTACGGATTCGCGGGCTGTAACGCGAGGCGCCCGCGTTCAAAGATAACGATGACAACAGAAGCTCTCCTCGGCTTGCACCGGGGAGGGCTTTTGCGTGACTGCAGGGCGGCATCTCGGTCCTATTCCTCAAAACTGGAAATTTTTCGTTTTTGAGGAATAGGACCGATGCGTTGCCTAGTTCGCCGCTCGCGCTCGCGCTCGACTTTAGCCCCTGTCTTACCCCAGCTCCTGCATGCGGCGGTAGATTTCGCAGATGCCCCTGATGGTGAGTTGGCTGTCGACTATGTCGAAGGCATCGGTCGAATCGGCGACGATGCCGGCGAGACCGCCCGTAGCGATAACGGTGGCATCCTCTCGGCCCAGCTCGCGCTTCATGCGCGCGACCAGGCCCTCGGCCATGGCGGCGGCGCCCACCACGGCGCCAACCTTGATGCATTCCTCGGTGTCGCGGCCGATGGCGTGCTCGGGCGCCTCGAGCGGCACGCTGGCGAGCTTGGCGGCACGGGCGGCAAGCGCGTCCATGGAGATGCGGATGCCCGGCGCGATCGCTCCGCCAATGTAATAGCCGTCCTCATCGATGACGTCGATATTGGTCGCGGTGCCAAAGTCCACCACGATTGCCGGTGCGCCGTAGAAGGTCTCTGCCGCAACGGCGTTGGCGACGCGATCGGCACCTACGGCCTGGGGACGCGCCGCGCGCAGCTTGGTCACCGCGGCCGTCTGCGGCCCAATGACGATGGCGTCCGCGGCAATGCGGTCGGCCACGGCGTGCCATTCGCGCGAGAGCTGCGGCACCACGCCGGCAAAAGCGATCGCGTCGACCGCGTCGAGCGAAAGGCCGTACATCTTAAAGAAACCCATCAGGCGCACGTGGATCTCGTCGGCGGTATAGGAGCGGTCGGTGGGCATGCGCCACGACTGCACCAGCTCGTCTTCGTCAAACAGGCCCATGGCCGTCTGCGTGTTTCCCATATCGATAGCGAGCAGCATGTCTACTCCCAGTGTTGGCATAAAAGGACGCGCACCATTGTATACGTGCCGTCGGCGCTGCTGCGCCGCGATTCGTCTGCGTGGGCGTTTGGACCCGTGTTCAGCTGAACCGGGTGCGACCGAAACGCCCGTTTTGCTGCCAGACTGTCGGCGACAAAGCGGGCGGTCCAAGCCCGCGGAAGCAGCCCTGGACGCGGCGCCGGACGGACCAGAGCCCGCCGCGCCCAGCCGGTGTGGACGATAAGGAGCAGAGATGTTGATTCACTACGAGGCGAGTGTTGCGAGTGCCAGGCACGAGATTCAGGGGTGTGGAAATCGGGAGCATTGCTGCGTGCAGGTGGTTGAGCCGCCCCGCGCGTTCGGTACGGCGGGGGATGGTGGCCCGGACGGCGGAGGCTCGGCGACCGACGCGGCGCCTCGCCAGGCGATCGTTGCCGCTGTCGCGGGCGGTATGCCATCCATGATTTTGAGCGGCGAAGGTGCCCCCCTTGCCAGCGAAGCTGCCGTCGATGCCGCGGCCGAGGCGTATCGTCGGGGCGAGCTCGTGCCGGGTGATGCCTCTGCCCTTAAGGGCGTGTTTGAGCGTGCGCTTCGTGCGGTCGCAGACGTGGCCGTCGATCAGCCCGCTGCCGATATCACTTCGTTTGCCTGCACGCTATGCCTGGTAGTATGGGATGGCGTGCGCGTTTGGTATGGCAATGCCGGTGATTCCGGTGCGGTTGCCGTGGACTTCTTGGGTGATCCGTTTGCCCTGACGCATATGCATTGCGGGCCGCTGTCGAGCCGGCCGTTCCCGCTGCACGATTCCTATCACTGGGAGTTTGGCTATCGCACGAGCGCCGAAAGCGTGCTTGTGGCCACAGGTGGCATGCTTGGGCAGTTTGCCGAGTGGGCGCCCGGCTCTTACGGTGCGCCGAAGGCGTATGACCGCGAGCTCATTGGCCTGCTCACGAATCGGAATATCGATGTGGACGATTTGCCGTTGATGAATGTCGCTGCAGCTAAATATCTGAACG
>CAVHBE010000114.1:617-4705 GCA_963634045.1 Methanobrevibacter smithii | reverse complement strand
GACCAGCGGGCAACAGCCCGACTCCTCGTTTATCCAGCTCGATGATCCAAAGCAAAGGGCGCCGCTTCGGCGGCGCCCGCCCCACGGCACAAAGCGCTCCTTGGCGTTCTGACTGCCGCGTGCACCATTCTGATCGTCGTCTCGCTGGGCTTTGTCCATCCCTCCGAGAGCGGCGCCTGGTCCGTTGATTGGATTTTTCAGTCCGTGACGGGGGAGAGCGTCGTTTCCAAGGATGACAATGGGTCTGGCTCGTCTACCGCTTCGGGCGAGGCCAGTTCCAAGGATTCCAAATCTTCGGATGCTGCAAAAGATGAGTCCAAGGGCTCGAACGACGCCAAGGATGATTCCGAGTCTTCGCACAAGGAATCGGACAAAAGCTCGGATAGCAAGAAGTCCGATGGTCAGGACAGCAAGAGGTCTGGCGATAAATCCGCTGCCCAAAATACGGGAGCCGGTGATACTTCCAATGTGTCTGGCGGTGCTTCTTCGGGCGGCGGTCAGTCGTCTGATGGAGCCTCATCCTCTAATGGCGGAAGCGCTTCCTCGGGCGGTCAGGGCGGCTCGCAGGAGTCCAACTACGTAACGGTGACGGTTTCGGTCACATCGAGCTCTGTGGGCAATCCTGTGTCCTCTGGTGGCACCTTTACCTTTAACGAAGGCGCTACCGTCTACGATGCCCTGTGCGCGCTGGGCCTTTCTGTCAACGCACATGGCTCGTCGTACGGTACGTATGTCTCCGCGATTGGTGGTTTGGCCGAGAAACAGTACGGCGGCACGAGCGGCTGGATGTACTCCGTCAACGGCACAACGCCCATGACGGCCTGCAGTAACTACGTTCTCTCCAATGGCGACAACGTTGTTTGGTATTACGTAACGGGCTAGAGGCCTCGACATAGCGCGCCAGACGGGCGGTTCGGACAAACATCCGGGCCGCCCGTTTTTCGTGCGAATGGGACTGGGTCGCCGGGCCTCTCGGCAAACAAAAAACCGGTTGGAATGGGAATTCCAACCGGTTATACATTCAAGCAAATAGTGAATCGACTATGACCGTGCGCCCTCGAGGAAGAAGCGGCGGCTGAAGTAGTTGTACCAGGTGACAAGGAACGTGGCGATGGCCTTCATGGCCTGGTAGCCGATGCTCAAAAACGTGACGCCCACAAACATGTACAGGTCGTTGAGGCCCAGGCCGATCACCGACAGGATGGTGAAGATCGTGAACTCGCGCTTGCGGCTCATGCCTTCGCGGTGGTCGAACACGTACTTCATGCTGAGCCAGTAGTTGACCACGACGGACGTGATAAACGAAACCGTGGTGCTCATCAAAAAGTCGAGGTGGAACAGCTCGACGAGCGCAATGAGCATGCCCCAGTCGATGCCAAAGGAGATAAGACCCACGACAGCAAACTTGAGGAACTGCTTGGTATGAGGTTGTGCCAGCGCCTTGCGCACGTAATCACATCCAATGCGTTGATGAATCGAGCAGAGGATACTTTAGAGCTTTTACAAGGGAAACGTAAGGTCTTTGCCAAGAACTATATGAACTCGCCAAATTTTCAAGAGCTAATCCGCAAACGTTGAAAATTTGCCCGTAAACGAGCGACACCCACGGACGATACTGCGCTGAGTGCACGTCGTCCGTGGGCGCCGTAATGCTGCAGGGGTTTCGAGCTATTTTGTCTCGTCGCCCTCCAGGAAGATTTTTCGGGTCACAAAGTTGTAGACCATGACAAGCGCGGTGGCACAAATCTTGGCGATATTGGCCTCGAGTCCCAGACCGGCGTTGAGTGTCAGCACGATACCGTCGTTGAGTGCCAGGCCGATCACGGACAGCACGACAAAGATAATGAACTCGCGGCGGCGGCTCATGCTTTCCTTGTGCGCAAACACGTACTTCATGCTTGCGAGGTAGTTAAAGATGAGTGAGATGATAAAGCCGCTGGTGTTGGCGATTAGGATGTTGAGGCCCAGACCGTAGTGGAGCAGATTCATAATGCCAAAGTCGATAACCGTGGCAATGACACCGACGATGCCAAATTTCATGATCTGCGCAAGGAGCTTTTGCATGGTACCTGCCTTAAGCTGGCGCCGAAGCGCCGCGGGGATGACAAACTCAGCAAGTTTAGCCAATCCCCGCGGGTGGTGCTAGGCGCGCTCCTCGATAGCACCGTTTCTATATGCATCGAGCAGCTGACGCAGGTCTTGGATTTGGCTGCGTATCTTGGCGCCGGTATCGGTGTCGCTCACCATGCGGCGACGGTCTGCTTGGTCAAAACGGTTGGTCTCGCTTTCGATGTCCACGTTGCGCGTGAGTGCCTCGGCAACCGTCGTAAAGGCCCGGTGCGACTTGAGACGGCAGCCGCGCGAGCTCGAGATGAGCGTATAGCCGGCGATGCCCGTCTTGGGATGGTAAGCGCGGCAGAAGCCGCCATCGATGACCAGTAGCTTGCCCTCGGCGCGGATGGGTTGCTCGCCCTTGGTGGTTTTAACGGGCGTGTGGCCGTTGATGATGTGTCCGGTCGGCGAACATGCCATGGGCGCGACGCCAAACTCGCGCATGATGTCATCGCAGACCGAGGGCGACTTGGTAAGCGTAAAGTACGGGTCCATCGGCTCGGCCCAGGTGCTCTTATCGGCGATATAGGCGCGCTCAAAGGTACGCACCAGGCGTCCGCTGGCGGGTGAATTGAAGCCAATCCACAGGTACCACATCCAGTCGAGGGCATCGCGGTCGCCCACGCGCCACGCGCGGCGGGCGATGTGGTCGCAAAAATCGAGATAATCGCGGCCAGCGTGCCAGGTGCCCAGGCAGTTCATGCTGCTAAAGGTGCCGTCTTCGTTGAGCGGAACGCAGCCGTGGAAGAGCAGGTTGCCGTTGGCGACCTTGTACATCGAGCCGTGGGAATAGAGGAAATCGATATGGCGATGCAGGTGATCGGCGGTGACAAACTCGGACACGAGCTTGTCGATGATGTGCTGCTCCTGGGGCGTGAGCGTATAGGGGTCCGCTGGATCGACAGTGGGGAAGTCGTTGGTCGTGAGTGGCCACACGCTGCCGTCGGCGAGCGTGACCGTGCCGGTGCCGTGCTCGATCTTGTCGAGTAACAGACGGTCGGTCATATCGAACTCGGGGTGGCGCTGGATAATCTGGCCCTCGAGCTTAAAGAGCAGCACATTGATGGCCTTGATCAGCGGGGTGATGGACTCACCGGCGGTGTAGGTGGCATCGGCAAAGGCGACAAGCTCACGCAGCGAGATGCCGTAGTCGTTCTCCAGGATCTCGTAGTTGTCGTAGCGCAGGTTGTTGCGCAGTACCGTGGCGATGCAGGCGGGCTCACCGGCCGCAGCGCCCATCCACAGCAGGTCGTGGTTGCCCCACTGGATGTCGAGCGAATGGTAGGTGAGCAGGCGGTCCATAATCTTGGCAGCGCCGCCGCCGCGGTCGAAGATGTCGCCCACCAGGTGCAGGTGGTCGACGGCCAGGCGCTTGATGAGCGAGGCGAGCGACTCGATAAAGTCGTCGGCGCTGGCGGTCTCCAGGATGGACTCCACGATGCGCTCGTGATAGCGCACGCGATAGTTGTTCTCGTCCGGGTGCGTGTGCAACAACTCGTCGATGATGTAGGCGTAGTCGCGCGGGATGGCCTTACGCACCTTGGAGCGCGTGTAGCGGCTTGAAAGTGAGCGAGCGACCATGATGAGCTGGTCAAGCATCGTCTTGTACCAGGTTGGCGAGTCCTCGCGCCGGCTGCGGACCAGGTCGATCTTCTCGCGCGGGTAGTAGATGAGCGTACACAGCTCGCCCTTTTCGTCAAAGGAGAGCGTGTCGCCAAAGATCTCGTCGACATGCTCGCGCACGACGCCCGAGCAGTTGTTGAGGATGTGCATAAAGGCTTCGTACTCGCCATGCACGTCGCTCATAAAATGCTCGGTGCCTTTGGGTAGGTTGAGGATGGCCGAGAGATTGATGATCTCGGTAAACGCGGATTGCTCGGTGGGAAACTGTCTCGACAGCAGGCGCAGATACTTAAAGTCTTGCGGATTGCGATCGAATGCGACCATGAAACACCTTCCGATGGGGCTGGTAAAAC
>CAVHBE010000114.1:0-607 GCA_963634045.1 Methanobrevibacter smithii | reverse complement strand
TGGTAAAACTGATAAACAGCGTCAAACGTTTATCAGTATGCGCCGCTTTTGTTTCGATTTTGCGCCAGCGGCTGAATTGTCGGCTGAACGGTTTGGTAAATCGATTTAGTTGAGGTAGATATGGCGGTTGGGTGGAGACGACAGAGGGTGTTTTTTCAGATATTTATGCGTGGGGCCGGTGGAGACGATGGTGGTAAAGATGTTCACTATTTTTGGTTCGATTTGGTAAATAGTGGACATATGTACCGCATGTAGGCTCACTGTGCGATAATTTGCGCAGCAATGAGTAAGGAGCCTCATATGAGTGATTTTCTCCTGACCTGTGAATCCGCCGCCGACCGAACCCGTGAGTTCTTTGAATCGCGCAATATTCCCGTCGCGTATTTTCATTACGAGATCGACGATGTTGTCTATACGGACGATCTGTATCAGTCGATTACGCCGGACGAGTTTTTTGCCCAGATTGCCGCGGGCGCCATGCCCAAGACGTCTCAGGTGAGCGTGGGCGAGTACGAGGAGTTTTGGGAGCCGTTTGTTGCCGAGGGTAAAGACGTGCTGCACCTAACGTTGTCGTCGGGTATTTCGGGCACGTATGGATCGGCCTGCG
>CAVHBE010000113.1:0-3352 GCA_963634045.1 Methanobrevibacter smithii | reverse complement strand
TCTCGGGCATGAACGAGCCCAAGCGCGTGCGTCGTATGGATGCCGGCCCAATCTCCGAGCGCCAACGTTCGCTTGCCGTGTTTGCCGCCGCCGCCGTGCTCACCGTCTGCATCTGGTTTGTGTCGAGCATGATGGGCGTCGTGGGCTTTGCCGGTGCGGTCGCCGAGGTCGGCGTGGGCCGTGTGTGTCTGGCGCTGGCGGCGACGTTTGCCCTGGCGTGCACGCCTCTGGCCGTTGGCTTTGCCCTTTCGAGCTTGGGCGCGCGCGAGGAGCTGCTCAATGGCGTGGGCAACTTACTCGGCATGCTCATGACGTTTTTGGGCGGCGCCTGGATGCCGCTGTCGCTCATGGGCTCGGCCGTGCAGACGGTGGCGCACTTTGTGCCGACGTATTGGGTGAACGACGCGATTGGCAAGGCGCTCGCTTCGGATCTGACGTCCACCGTGTTGGGCGACATCGCCTGCGACCTGGGCGTCACCGTGCTCTTCGCCGCCGCCATCGCCGCCGCAGGCCTGGCCCTCTCACGCACCAAATCCCGCGCCTAGCCTGAAATAAAATCCAGGCCTCGCTCCAAAATAGTTCGCCATGGTTTACTATTACGCTCATAAAGTAGTATGAGGCTAACAATGGGGGATAGCATGGCGACGAAGCAAGCCTACGTCCAGGTCAAGGGGCTCAAGAAGCACTACGGCGACGGTGATGCGCGCCTGACGGTGCTCGACGGCATCGACACGTCCATCAATCGCGGCGAGATCTGCGTCATGCTGGGGCCCTCGGGCTCGGGCAAGTCGACGTTTCTTAACCTGATCGGTGGCCTGGAGGATGCCGACGCCGGCTCCATCATGGTGGACGGCTGCGACCTCACGGTGCTCAAGTCCGCCGACCTGGGTGAGTACCGCCGCCGCGAGCTGGGCTTTGTCTTTCAGTTCTACAACCTGGTGCCCGACCTCACCATCAAGGAAAACATCGAGGTCACGGCGCACCTGTCCAAAAACCCGCTCAATGTCGACGACCTGCTGCGTTCGCTGGGCCTCTACGAGCACCGCAACAAGTTCCCGCGTCAGGTCTCGGGCGGCCAGCAGCAGCGCTGTGCCATCGGCCGTGCGCTCGTCAAGAACCCGGGTCTGTTGCTGTGCGACGAGCCCACGGGCGCGCTCGACTACAAGACGTCCAAGGAAATCCTGCAGCTCATGGAGGATGTCAATCACGAGTACGGCTGCACCATCATCATCGTCACGCACAACGCCGCCATCGCCCGCATGGCCAACCGCGTGCTGCGCCTGCGCGACGGACGCATCGTCGAGGATGAGCTCAACGAGTCGCCCGTCGCGGCCGCCGAGCTCGATTGGTAGGCGGCGCCATGACACCTCTCGCAAAACGTCTCCCGCGCGAGCTGCGCCGCAATATCGGCAAGTACCTGGGCATCTTTCTTCTTATGTGCGGAAGCATCGCCCTCACCTCGGGCTTTTTGCTCGCGGCCCACTCCATCGGTTGCCTTATCGACGACATGCGCGATGCGTACACGATCGAGGACGGCCGCGTGACCACCTCCTTCGAGGCCACCAAAGACCAGCTCAAAGCTGCCGAGGACGCGGCCGGCGATGTCGGCGGCGTCACGCTCTACAAGAATTTCTCCATCGACGCCATCATCAAAAAGACCGCCGGCGACGACGGCACCAAGCGCACGCTGCGCACCTATGCGCACCGCACCAAGGTCGATATCGCGTCCTACTGTGAGGGCAAGGAGCCCAAAACGGACGATGAGGTGGCAATCGACCGTGTCTTCGCCACCACCAACAACCTGTCCGTGGGCGATAAAGTCGAGCTCGAGGGTCGCACCTACACCATCTGCGGCATCATGACCCAGCCCGATAGCCAGGCGCTGTTCCTCAACAATTCGGACTTTACGGTGAACACCATCACCTATGGCGTAGCCGAGGTCACCGATGGCGGCTTTGCCGCGCTCGAGGATGCCGGCGGCGCGCCTGCCTACACGTACTCCTTTACCTTTACCGATCGCGACCTCCCCACCGCGGATCGCATCGATGCGGAGCAGGATATGGTCGAGGCACTGACCGATGCCGATGCACGCGTGGATGACCTCATCGACGCCGATTCCAACCAGGGTATTGGCTACGCGCGCGACGACGTAGACGGCGACTCCATGATGTGGATGACGCTGCTCGACATCATCATCGCGATCATGGCGTTTGTCTTTGTGGTCCTTACCGATGCCACCATCGAGGAGGAGAGCGCCATCATCGGCACGCTGCTCGCCAGCGGCTATCGTCGACGCGAGATCGTGCTGCACTACCTTACGCTTCCCGCCATCGTGGGCGTGGTCGCGGCGCTTTTGGGCACTGCGCTCGGCATTGTGTTCTTTACCGAGCCCATGCGCAGCCTCTATTACGGTTCGTACAGCCTGCCGCCCTTCCAGGTGTACTGGAGCTGGGAGATCTTTGTGAAATGCGCTGTGGTTCCCGCCGCCGCGCTCATCCTCATCACGCTGGCGGGCCTGCTTCGCAAAATGGGCAAGACGCCGTTGCAGTTCCTTCGTCACGAAGCGAGCGGCAAGTCGGGCACCAAGCGTGGCTTGCAGCTGCCGGAGCGCATGGGCTTTGTCTCGCGCTTCCGCCTGCGCATCTTCCTGCGCAATCTGGGCAACTTCGCCACGCTCTTCGTGGGCATCGCGTTTGCCTCGCTGCTACTGCTCTTTGGCCTGGCGATTCTGCCCACGATGACGCACTATGCGGACAACCTCGAGACGAGCCTGGTCGCCGAGCACCAGTACACGCTCAAGGCTCCGCTGGAGCTCGAGGGCACTGCCGAGGAGCGTGAGCAGTGGTCGGCACTCGAGCGCTTGCAGTCGGTTGACGGCGCGCTGCTTTCTGCCGCTCAAGATGCCGATGACGAGCTCGACGACGCGGCCGATGCGGCGCAGACGGCAGCCGATGCCGCGACCGCATCCCCGTCTGCTGAGAGCCTGGCCGCGGCGCAGGATGCGCTCGCCAAGGTCCAGGACAAGAAGGATGCGCTCTACGCGCGCCTTGATGATCTTGCCGATGCCCTCGGCAGTGACCGCGACGAGGCTATCGACCTGATTGACAAGGCCTCTAAGATTGACACTGACAACGACGACATTCATCCGGTCAACACGACCGACAACGGCGAGGGCACAATTGCACAGGCCGAGAAATACGCCGTTTACCAGCTGCATTACGACCGAGGCGAGGGAAATGGCGAGGAGACGATTTCCGTCTACGGCATCTCGCCCGATTCGCGCTACTGGAAAGGGCTGGACGTCGGCGACGGACGCGTCGTCTTTGGCGGCGGCTTGCTCGACAAGTTTGGC
>CAVHBE010000112.1:4563-7103 GCA_963634045.1 Methanobrevibacter smithii | reverse complement strand
GGTCAGGATGCCAAAGCGGCTGGCCTCCTCCCACGGCACGGGCATAACGCTCACCGTGAGGTCGGCGTTGTTCTCAATGTGCGTCTTGAGCATCTTGCGGTAGTCCATGCGATACAGGTGATCGCCCGAAAGAATCAGGACGTACTTGGGGTCGTTGGCCTTAATGTAGTCGAGGTTCTGCGTAATGGCGTCGGCCGTGCCCGCATACCAGGCGCCACCGGTCTGCGTCTCGTACGGCGGCAGGATCGACACGCCGCCGTCGCGGCTGTCCAGATCCCAAGCCTCGCCTGAGCCCACGTACGCATGCAGCAGATAGGGGCGATACTGGGTCAGAACGCCCACCGTGTCGATGCCCGAGTTGGAGCAGTTGGAGAGCGAAAAGTCGATAATGCGGAACTTGCCACCAAAGCTAACCGCCGGCTTAGCGATCTTTTGGGTGAGTGCCCCCAATCGGCTGCCCTGTCCTCCTGCGAGGAGCATCGCGATGCATTCTTTCTTACTCATCGATTTCTCCTTCTGTCATCGATGTTCCTAAACCCATTA
The DNA here is from genome assembly GCA_963634045.1 of Methanobrevibacter smithii. GTDB lineage: Bacteria > Actinomycetota > Coriobacteriia > Coriobacteriales > Coriobacteriaceae > Collinsella. Next base: position 6,560 of record CAVHBE010000112.1, on the reverse strand, counting down.
GCGACGGACGCGGCGCAACGTCACGCCCGTCGAGTAATGCCGTGCTGGCAAAGGGAGCTCGCGGCCTTCAAGCGTGCCAGATTTCGTCGCGGTACTCGCGAATGGTGCGGTCGCTCGAGAACCAGCCGCTCGAGGCGGTGTTGAGCAGGGCCTTGCGGTTCCAGGTCTCCTGGTCGCCGTAGCTGCCCGTGAGCTTTTCCCATGCATCCACGTAGCTGCGGAAGTCGGCCATGACCAGGTCGGGGTCGTTGTTGTTCATGAGCTCGTTGTAGATGCTCTCGAAGTTGCCCGAAAGACCCGCAAAGGTATTGTCCTTGAGCTCGTCCATCACGCGGCCCAGGCGCTCACGGTCGCCGTTGAGGGTATCCCACGCAAAGTAGCTGTTCGATGCCCAGAGCTGCTCGACCTCGGGGGCGGTCAGGCCAAAGATGGCCTCGTTCTCGCGGCCGGCCAGGTCGGCGATCTCGATGTTGGCGCCGTCGAGGGTGCCCAGCGTAATGGCGCCGTTCATCATGAGCTTCATGTTGGACGTGCCCGAGGCCTCCTTGCCGGCCGTGGAGATCTGCTCCGAGATCTCGGCGGCGGGGTAGATGAGCTGGGCGTTGCTCACGCGGAAGTTGGGGATAAAGCAGACCTTCATGACCTCGTTGACGCGCGGGTCGTTGTTGATGACGTCGGCCACGGAGTTAATGAGGCGGATGGTCTCCTTGGCAAAGGTGTAGCTCGAGGCAGCCTTGCCGCTAAAGATGAAGGTCGTCGGCGTCACGTGGAAGTTGGGATCGGCGATGCGACGGTTGTAGATGTCCATCACCTTCATGATGTTCATGAGCTGGCGCTTGTAGGCGTGGAAGCGCTTCACCTGGACATCGAAAACGGTGTTGGGGTCAATAACCAGACCGGTCTCGGCCTTAACGTAGGCGGCCAGACGCTCCTTGTTGGCGCGCTTGGAGGCACCAACGGCCTTCAGGAACTCGGTGTCGTTCTGGAACTCCTTGAGTTTCTCCAGCTCAAAGGCGTCCTTGAGCCAGCCGTCGCCAATGGCCTCGGTCACGAGCTTGGCATAGGTGGGGTTGGCCTCGGCAAAGAAGCGACGGTGTGAGATGCCGTTGGTCTTGTTGTTGAACTTCTCGGGCGTTATGGCATAGAAGTCCTTAAGCACGATGTTCTTGATGATGTCGGAGTGGATCTTTGCCACGCCGTTGACGCTGTGGCTGCAGATCACAGACAGGTTGGCCATGCGAATCTCGCCGTCCCACAGGATGGCGGTCTGGCGCAGGCGCTCCTGCCAGCCTTCTTGCGTGGTGTCGAATGACTCGTGCCAACGACGGCTGATCTCGTCGATGATTTGGTACACGCGGGGGAGGAGCTTGGAGAACGTGCCGATGGGCCACTTCTCCAGAGCCTCGGGCAGGATGGTGTGGTTGGTGTAGCTCACGACCTGCGTCACGATGTTCCAGGCGTCGTCCCACTCGAGCTTCTTCTCATCGATGAGGATACGCATGAGCTCGGGGCCGCACATGGCGGGGTGGGTATCGTTGGTATGGATGGCAACAAACTGCGGCAGCAGCTCCCAGTTCGCGCCGTGCTCCTTCTCAAAGGTGTCGAGCAGGCTGTAGATGCCGGCCGATACAAACAGGTACTCCTGCTTTAGGCGCAGCAGGCGGCCGTGCTCGCCGGCGTCGTTGGGGTAGAGGATGGCGCTGATGGCCTCGGCCTCGGCGCGCTCGGCATCGGCCAGGGCATAGTCACCGCGGTTGAAGGCCTCCAGATCAAAGTGCTCCTCGACCGGCTCGGCGGCCCATACGCGCAGCTTGTTGACGGTCTCGCCGGCATAGCCCACGACGGGGATGTCATAAGGGACGGCCAGGATATCCTGCGTGTCCACCGTGCGGTAGAACGTGCGGCCGTTCTCCTCAAAGCCCTCAACATGGCCACCAAACTTGATGGTCACGGCCTTATCCTGACGACGGACTTCCCAGGGATAGCCGTGGGTGAGC
>CAVHBE010000112.1:0-4524 GCA_963634045.1 Methanobrevibacter smithii | reverse complement strand
AACAGGCCGTAGCGGTAGCGCATGCCGTTGCCGTAGCCGGCAATGCCCTCGGCTGCCATCGAATCCAGGAAGCATGCGGCCAGACGGCCCAGGCCACCGTTGCCCAGAGCCGGATCGGGCTCCTGGTTCTCGATGACGGATAGGTCAAAGCCCATGTCGTCGAGCGCCTCGGCGACCATGTCGCGCACGCCAAAGTTGAGCAGGTAGTTGTCGAGCAGGCGGCCGATCAAAAACTCGATCGAGAAGTAGTACACACGCTTCTTGCCCTCGGCGGTGGCACGGGCGTCGCTCTTGGTGGCAACGGTGCGGGCCTTCTCGGCCACGAGCTTGGCCAGGGCGTTAAAGCGGTCGAGGTCGCTGGCGGCCTCGATGCTCTTGCCACTGATGCTCATGACGGCATCGCGATAGAGCTCGGTAAACTCCTGTTTGTTGTCGAAGATCTTATTCATACGTTCCTTTCCCCCGGGGATGTTTCTCCCGGAACGGTTATGACTTGTATCCTACGCCCCGGCGGGGCGGGTAGTTACAGTGGTAACGGCTTTGTTACGCTTTCTTGGCAGGAGCCTTAATAGCAGCTGCCTTGGCCTTGGGAGCAGCCTTTTTGGTGGCTGCCTTCTTGGCCGTGCTGGACTTGGCCGAAGCCTTGGCAGCGGACTTGGCAGCCTTCGCCTTGACCGGAGCCTTCTTAGCAGCCGCGGTCTTGGGCTTCACCGAGGACGTGCGCTTGCGCGTCGCCTTTTTGGGCTCCTCAACCACCGGCGGCTTGTAGCTGCTGGGACCGCGGCGCTTAAGTACCACGCCAGCCAGGCCGGGCACCTTAATCTCAATAGAGTCCATCTGCCCGTTCCAGGGATAGGGCTCGCTCGAGCAGGTGTAGGGCTCCTCGCCGGCATATCCGCTGCCGCCAAACTCGGGACGGTCGGAATCGAAGATGACCTCCCAGTCGCCCTCGCGCGGCACGCCCACGCGGAAGCTCTCGTAGCTCGCCGGGTCAAAGTTGATCAGGATCACCAGGTCGTCGTCGATGTCTTCGCCCTGGCGCACAAAGCTCACGATGGACTGCTTGGAGTTGTCCGCGTCGATCCAGGTAAAGCCGTCATCGGTGTAGCCGCGCTCGTACAGGGCGGGCTCGGCGGTGTACAGGTGGTTGAGCGCCTTAATAAACTCCTGATGATGCTTGTGAGTCTCATATTCCTCGGTCAGGAACCACTGGATGGACTCGTAGTAGCGCCACTCGATAAACTGGCCGATCTCGTTGCCCATAAAGTTGAGCTTGGCACCCGGATGCGTCATTTGGTAGAAGGCCAGCGTGCGCAGGCCGGCAAACTGGCGCCACCAGTCGCCCGGCATGCGGCCGATGAGCGAGCACTTGCCGTGCACGACCTCGTCGTGGCTCAGCGGGCAGATAAAGTTCTCGGTAAAGGCGTACATGATGGAGAACGTGAGCAGGCCGTGGTTGCCGGGGCGCCACGGAAAATCGGTCTGCATGTAGTGCAGGGTGTCGTTCATCCAGCCCATGTCCCACTTGTAGTGGAAGCCCAGGCCGCCGTCCTGCGGCGGATAGGTCACGAGCGGCCACGCGGTGGACTCCTCGGCCATCATCATCACGTCGGGGTAGTGCGCCTCTACAGCGCAGTTGACCTGACGGATAAACGCGCTGGCGTCCAGGTCCTCCTCGGTGCCGTACTTGTTGAACTTCTTTTGGCCCGGATCGTCGATGCCAAAGTTGAGGTACAGCATACTGGACACGCCGTCCATGCGGATGCCGTCCACGTGGAAGTTCTCGAGCCAGTACAGCACGTTGGAGACCAGGAAGGAGCGGACCTCGCCGCGGGCGAAGTCAAACTTGTGCGTGCCCCAGTTGGGGTGAATCTCGTGTTCAAACAGCATGTGGCCGTTAAAGGTGGCAAGGCCGTGGGAGTCGGCGCAAAAACCGCCGGGCACCCAGTCCATGATCACGCCGATGCCCGCCTCGTGGCACGCATCGATAAAGTGCATAAGCTGCTGCGGGTTGCCGTAGCGCGACGTGGCGGCATAGTAGCCGGTCGTCTGGTAGCCCCAGGAGCCATCGAAGGGATGCTCCATAAGCGGCATGACCTCGATATGCGTATAGCCCATGTCGCGCACGTAGTCCACGAGTTCGACCGACAGGTCGTCGTAGGTGTAGAACTCGCCGCGCTGCGCGGGGAAGGGATCCATGGGGCCGGGGTAGTTGCCGTACTCGTCCGGCTCGCCCTGCGGCGCATCGCCGTGGCGCTTCCACGAGCCAATATGCACCTCGTAGATGTTGAGCGGCTGCGACATGTGGTTATGGCTCGCGCGGCGCTTGAGCCACGCGGCGTCGTTCCACTTATAGCCATCGAGGGTCCACAGCACGCTGGCGGTACCCGGAGGGCACTCGGCCTTAAAGGCATACGGATCGGCTTTGTAGAGCTTTTCGCCCTCGTTGGTCTCGATGAGGTACTTATAGAGCTGGCCCTGCTCGGCGCCAGGAATAAAGCCTTCCCAAATAGCGCTCGTATGCACAGGCACCAGCGGGTTGGCTTCCTCATTCCAGTCGTTAAATTCGCCAATGACGTGGACACTCTTTACGTCGGGCGCCCAAACGCAAAAGCGCCAGCCGCGCGTACGGTTCTGTGTGTCAGGATGAGCGCCCATCTTTTCCCAGCTGCGCTCCCACATGCCAATGCCAAACAGGTAGACATCATCCTTGGAGAGCTCCGGTGCGTGCGGGGCGGCTTTACGGGTAGCAGGCTTTTTGGTTGCTGGCTTTAGCTTTGTATCGCTCACGTTTGATCCCATCATGACGCGGCAGCGTGTTGCCTTGGTGACTAGATGCGAAAGGTCCAAGGCTGCACGAATCGAAGGGACGGCGATAGTTCTATGATTCGTTCCACCTCGCGTGCTCGGTGGAACTTTCGGCAGAAATTACGATAACACCTGTACGTTAGTTTTATGGACGAAAGCGGATTTGCGGGGGCGTTTAATCGGTAAGCGCCATGTTTATACCACTGGCAGAATTGCCGTGGTAAAACTCTTGACAGTTTTACCAATTAGGGTTTCAAAACTGTTAGGCTGACGTTTGGTAAAACGTTTTTAGCAGGTTGTTTACCATTTGACATCGAAAGGTTCGTTTATGCCCCATACCGCCGCTCCCAAGGTTGCTTTTATTTTCGATTGCGATGGCACGCTGGTTAATAGCACCCCCGTTTGGGCCTATGCCCAGCCCGAGTTATTGCACCGTCACGGGATTAACGTGACCGTGGATGACTTTGCCCAATTTGAGCACCTGTCGCTGGAGGACGAGTGCCAGGCCTACCACGACACGTGGGGCATTGGCGCGAACGGCGAGGAGTTGTATCGCGAGCTGAGCAATATTCTGATTGATGGGTACTCCAAGGTGCCGCCGCGCGAGGGGCTCCTGGCTTTTTTGGAGCGGGCGAAGGCGGCGGGCATTGCCATGTGCGTAGCTACGTCCACGCCGGCCGAGCTGGTGCAATCCGCGCTTGCGGGAGCCGGGCTCGACGCGTACATGGAGTTTGTTACCACGACGGGCGAGGCAGGACGCTCTAAGCAGTTTCCCGATGTGTACGAGCTGGCGCTGCGCCGCCTGAAGGAGCGCCACGGGTGCAAGTTTGAGCGCGCTTGGGTGTTTGAGGACGCCGTCTTTGGCCTAAAGAGCTCTGGCTCCGCCGGCTTTAAGCGCGTGGGCATCTATGACCCGCACGGCCGCATGAAGCGCGACGAAGTGCGTTCAAACTGCGATATCTTTATCGACAGCTATGAAGACCTGGATCTGGCCCGCGTGCTTTCGTTTGAGGGCTAGGTGAGGGCTGTGGCTTGCAAGGTATTAGTGGTCTGCGGCTCGCCCTTGGTGGCGAGCGCGGATCTGTTGCGTAGGCTAGCAGGGGAGTGCGACTACGTTGTCGCCGTGGACCGCGGACTCGACGCGCTGCTGGGCGCCGGCCTGGGCTGCGACGTGTATGTTGGGGATGCCGACACGGTGAGCGATGCGGGTCGCGCGCTAGTCGATGCCGCCACCGACTTTGAAGTTGAGCGCCACGACCCGTACAAGGACTATACCGATCTGGCACTGGCGCTCGATTCCGTCCGTCGCCGCTGGCCAGGTGCCGAAGTGGTTGCGACCTGCGCCACCGGTGGCCGCCCGGATATGGCGCTTTCCGTACTGGGGCTGCTTGCAGGCTATGGGGATGCCCCTGTCTGGATTGCCGGGGACGAGACCGCGGCCCGCATCCTGCACGGAGGTGAATCGTGGGCCATCGAAGGTGCCGAAGGCAAGACGTTCTCCATAATCGCAATCGAACCCAACACCGAAGTAAGCGAACACGGACTAGAGTGGGAACTAGATCACGCCCCGCTGGGCTTGTTAGCCGACACGGGCATCAGCAACGTCGTCAGGTCAACAGCCACAATCCAAGTCCACACCGGCACTGCCATCGCTTACCTATATCAATAGGCATTTAGAGTCTGACTCAAAAAAATTCCTTGCACGCCGCGCCAACT
>CAVHBE010000111.1:0-3383 GCA_963634045.1 Methanobrevibacter smithii | reverse complement strand
GGGAGTGGCGCCGGGGTGTCGGGCTGCATCACAAGGTCATTAGATGAATTTAAAAGTGCTGGGAACGTGCTAACATTGCCGATAGCCTTAATCTTGTAGAAGCGGAGGCCGGATTATGGGTTTTGCGGATCAGCAGCTTCAGATTCAGGTACCGTATTCTCCTGACGACACGTTTAATGCCTTGAAGGCAGCTATGGAAAAGCTACCTAAAGTAAAAGTTGATAGCGCATCGCCCACAACAAGAACAGTTGCAGCCGAGATTGGTATGAGCCTTTGGTCCTGGGGTGAAAATATCAGTATTTCGGTTGTTCCAGTTGAAGGCGGATCTGGCGTTACTGTCATCTCGTCATCTAAGGTCAGGGCAAACGTATTAAACGGGGGCAAAAATGCAAAGAATATTGCCGAGATAGTCGATGCCCTATCGAAGGAGCTCGAGCAGTATCCGCAGGTCTCACAGACTATTGAGACGCTGGTGGATAGTGGTGATGTAGCTGCAAGGCTCGAGAGGCTTGCAGCGCTGCGTGAAAGTGGAGTACTTACCGAGGAAGAGTTTGCTGCAGAAAAGGCGAAAATTCTTTCGTAATTAGACACGATGGTTGGATTTGCATTCTGGTATTGAACTTGTTTATACCAGGCTGAAAATATCGTGTGGAATAAAAGTGCGCAGTAGCCTCGCCTTATACAGCAATAGGGACCTCTTTTGGGCGCCCTGCCTTTGGTGCGTCGGCGAGTCGTGCCTCGATGGAAGCTTTGGACACCATTCACTTGGTGCCATCCTTCCATGAATCCAACAGCCCTGCATTTATCAGTTGCGATACCCGCGCTGAGCTAACACCGAGTATACGCGCGGCATTCGCTGCGGTGACGGCGGGGATGTCGGCGAGTTCGCGGCTGACGGCTACGGCGATAATCTTGCCGCCGTGTCGCGGCTCATGTCCGAAGTCTGGCGCGGGAAGTTCAATGCCGTCCGAATCAAAGAACTCGAATTCCCATGCGTAAACCAGGTAAGACCTCCTCTAATGGCGAATAATACGAGGCGTACTCCTAGAAGCATTGCCAGTCGCATCGATGCGGCTGATCATGCCTATCTTAAAGCCTCGCGCGGACTCGAATTTCAATGTCGCCTAGCGCCTTCGTGCAGGATTCCCGAAGTGACTAAAATGTGACCATAGAGGCAGTTTTAACTCTAACCATGGGGAGCGATGTGTATGGACAACAACACTTTGCTATTCCAGGGTAAGGGTTCGGGCAGGTTTAAAGACGTCAAGATCTACCCTAATCGCATTGAGGTACTCAAGAAGGGCACTTTCGGCGGCAAGCACACCGAGATTGTCTACCTTAAGGACATCACGGGGGTCAGCAGGATCAAGGGCCGCGACGTTTTTCTGCGCAACAGGCTGTTGACTGCCTGTGTCTTTAGCCTGAGCAGCCGCTCCCAGGCTCAGGAATTCGTCAACGTGCTGAACATAGTGATGTAGCCTATGGCGGCGTTCGGGCCAAGGTAAAAATCGGGGGCACAGAACGGTGTCCTACGCTCCCGATTGAGTCGATGTGTTTAAAAGGCCGGCTTGCCTATTCGCTAGCGCCTTCGCTGTCTTCGCGGTCACTGGCAAGCTTTGCCGCGCCAGCGACCGTTGTCGCCACGGCGGCAGCGGCGAGCCCGGCGGCAATGCCGGAGCCATCGCCCGTGCCGGCGAGTTTTCCGCCCGAGCTCTTGCCCTTGTTGCCCTTACCGTTCTTATCAGCGCTGCCTGCGTTGGAACCCGTGCCACCGTCGGTGCCGCTGCCGGTGCCGCCCGCACTGCCCGAGGCCGCTACGGTAAAGCTTGCGGCTCCGTCGCTGGCGAGCGTGTAGTTCTGCGCCGCGTTGCCCAAGAGACCGTTCACGCGCACCCAGTACGTCCCTGCGGCAAATGTTTCGCCCTCGGCCATCGCCGTTCCCGGAGCGCCGTTCGCGTCGTGCGCAAACTCGAGCTGGGCCGTGCAGGCATCGGTTTCGAGCTTGCCCTCGAGTGATGCCGCAATCTTGGCGCGCACGTCTTCGCCGGCCTTAAGGCCTTCGAGTCCCTCAAAATGGGGCGTCAGCGCGCGTGGATCGATATCGATGGGCACAGAGCCCTGCAGCCCCGTAACGGTCTCGTTGCCCAGGGCGTCGACATCCACATATTCGATGGCAAACGCATGGCCCGAAGCCGCCACGTTGAGTACGTTGCTGCTGTCGACAAGGCGGAAATGACCCTCGCCAACGGTCTTGCCGTCCTGGAGCGAGGCGTCGCTCAGCGAGTTGCCATATGTCATGTGCATGCGGGCTGGGAGATAGTACGAAGCCGTCTGCTTGTGCTCCGTATCGTAATTGCGCTGATAGATGCTCCGGGCCAGCGCCGCATCAACAAAGTCGGATGCGATGATGCCAATGTGCTTGAGGTAATCTGACTTTGTATCCTCGATGCCGCTGGGATTGATGTACGGGCTCTTATACAGATGCTCGTTGACTACTCGTGCCGAGGTAAAAGGATTGCCTCCGTGCGACAAGCCCGTGCAGCTGGTGTAGTTGATAGACCAGCAACGCTCCAGGACTTTCTCCTTGGCCCCGTTATCGTCCTCGACATCTACCTCGTTGCGCGTGCGCCCGGACGTTTCCTTCAGCGCATTATCGACCCAGCTGAGCTTGTCGGTTCCCGTGAGTTTGTACTTGTCCTGGGCGTATACCTTGGTGCAATAGGGCTCTTTGTCGCCTGTTTCCCCCGCGGCTTCAAAGCCCCGCGCGTCTTGGACGAGACACATAGTGGCGCTGTCGGAGTGAGCCTTGATCTTGTCATCCCATTCGGTGAGGTCGAGTCCCCACGTGTGGCCGCTTACGCTGTCGCCGGCGAGTCCAAATCGACGTAGCAGGACGATTTTTCCGCGCACCTCGCCCAGTGTGGGAACGCGGCTCGACGTATAGAACAGTTTGGGGTTATCGGCCATAACCTTGGCGAAAGCCGTCGTAACACTTTCGTCGGTAGCCTCGTCGTTGCCTCGTGATACAAGCATGATGAGCGCTTCTGTCGGGTTTTCGTTCAAAAACGTTTTGAAGTAGCCTATGACATCGGAAAGATGCAAAAAGTACGCGTCTTTTTTGAGCAGGTAGTACATCCCATGGTCGATGCCAGGGTTGTCGCCCTTTCCGAGACGGATATCAAAATAGCGAATGCCTTCGAGCAGCTGCGTGGGAATGTAATCCTGCTGGCATTTTACTTGCGAGGATTGGGGCTCAGTGTCGTTGTCCACGCTGCAGGTGCCCGAATCGTGCGTGCCCGGGATGCTCAGCTCGTCGAGGAACTTGTTGTCGTCGACGTATTTCATCCAACATGGCCCATCGACGTAGCTGCTGTACGTAATCC
>CAVHBE010000110.1:1593-2997 GCA_963634045.1 Methanobrevibacter smithii | reverse complement strand
CTCGCGCACCGCGTCGCCGCCGATGACGTCGACGTTATCGAGCTTGTTGATCTCCAGGTTGCGACGCAGGTCGCGCACGGCCGGGCCGTAGGCCTCGACGGCGGCGACAAAATCACAGCGGCGGGCGAGCGGCAGGGTAAAGGTGCCGGCACCGCAGTACAGGTCCACGGCCAGTTCGTCTTCCTGCGGGTCGAGGGCGTCCATAACGAGCTCAATCAAAATCTCGGCGCCCCTGGTATTGACTTGGAAAAACGACGGAGCAGACAGGCGCATCTGACCCTCGGCGATATTCTCGGTCCATGAGCCCTCTCCGGCGAGCATTTCGACCTTGGAGACACGGCGGGCCTTCTTTTCGCCCTTGCTCATCACGCGCACGATGCTCGTGGGATGAGCGGCGTCCGCCAGCACGCGGGAGACCTGCGAGCGCGGAAAAGAGCCTGTGGGCGTCCAAAGCGCGATCTCGAGTGCCTTGGTGCGACGCGAGGCACGAATGCCCACGCGCTCCAGACCCAGGTTGTGGCTGCCGCTCAGATAGTTGAGCGCGCCGACGACTGACTTGAGCGCCTTGGGAAAACGCTTATCGAACAGCGGGCACGAATCGACGGTCACGATCTTGCTGGGGTCGACGCCGTGCATGCCAAGGCGCACGCGACCGTTGACAACGGTCGGTTCGAGCTCAATCTTATTGCGGTAGCCCCAGTCGTCCTTGGTGTGGCGGATAGGCTGGACAAGTTCGTTGACCTGCTCGGGGGTGAACTTGCCAATGCGCTCGAGCGTGGAGCGCAGGTTTTGCTCCTTGGCGGCGAGCTGTGCCGTGCGTGAGAGATTGCCCCACGAGCAGCCGCCGCAGATGCCCACGAAGGGGCAGGGAGGCTGAATGCGATCGGGGCTTGGCTCCAGAATCTCGGTGGTGCGGGCGCGCATGAACGACTTGCCGTCCTGTACGACCTCGGCCTCGACGGTGTCGCCTGCCACGGCGCCCTGCACAAAGACGGCCTTGCCGTTGTCGGCGTGCGCCAGCCCGTCGGCGCCGTAGGTCATCGATTCTATAGTGAGCTTCATATTCCTGCCTGTCATTCGCGTTGTTGCTCGCACCATGGTAGCAGGGAAAAGCGCCCCGCATCCGAGGCTTTCCTCAAATGCGGGGCGCTTCTACAAACTGCTTCTACAAACGACTATTTCGTCTTGCCGGTAATGAGCGTCTTAAGACCCAGGCCGATCAGACCCAGGCCCATGCGCACACGACCGGGGCGATGGCGCTCGATGGCCTTGGTCTTGCCAGCGGGCTTATCGCGACGGGCACTCGTCTCGGGTGCGGGCTTGGTGACCTGCGGCTCGGGCCGAGGTTCAAGTGCAGGCTCGGGCTCAATGACGGTCGCCTGGACCTTCGGGACCTCGGGTGTG
>CAVHBE010000110.1:0-1583 GCA_963634045.1 Methanobrevibacter smithii | reverse complement strand
GTGTGGTCGGCTGCGGCTCAGGAGCAGGGGCGGGCTTTACCTCGGCGGCGGGCTCCGGAGTCGCAGTAGCGGGCTCGGGCGCTTTTTCCACGGCGGGCTCTGCGGCAGCCTCGGGCTCATTCACCGGGGGAGTGGCAACCGCTTCCGGCTTGGCAGCTGCCCCATGTTCAACCTCGGCCTGAATAGCTTCTTCGACCACACGTTCCTTCTCCTGTGCGCGCTGCTGCGCGGCGGCCTCGGCGTTGCGATAGGCACGCTCCAGCAGGGCTTCCTGCGAGTTGAAGGGTTTCTCACCCTCTGCACGCTCCACGGGAACCCAGGTGCCGTCACTCGTCAGACTGCGTGCCTTCACGTTGTCGCGCAGCTGCATGCCCATGTACTCGTGCACCAGGGCGCGGCAGGTGGGGTCGAGCACGGGGAAGGCGATCTCCACGCGGTGCTCGGTGTTGCGAGTCATCATGTCGGCCGAGCTCAGATAGATCATGTCCGAGTCCACGCCAAAGGCGTAAACGCGCGCATGCTCCAAAAAGCGTCCGACGATGGAGCGGACATGCACGTTCTCGGTCTTGCCCGGAACACCGGGCTTGAGGCACGAGATGCCGCGGATGATCATGTCTACGCGCACGCCGGCACACGATGCCTCGGCGATCTTGTCGATAACCTCGCGGTCGGTCAGCGAGTTGAGCTTAAAGAACACGCGGGCGGGCTCGCCGGCAAGGGCGCGCTGAATCTCGCGGTCAAGCCCGCGCATGATGAGCGGTTTCAGTCCGACGGGCGCCACACCCAGGAAGCGGTAGTCGCCGCGCAGGTTGCCCAGCGACAGATTGCGGAAGAACAGGTTGGCGTCTTCACCGATGCCGGGATGGGCTGTCATGAGCATAAAGTCGCTGTAGAGTTTGGCCGTCTTCTCGTTAAAGTTGCCGGTGCCCAAAAGCGTGAGGCGGGTGAGCGCCATGCCCTCGCGATAGGTGAGCTGGCAGATCTTTGAGTGGCATTTAAAGCCCTCGGAACCATAGATGACGGTGCAGCCCGCCTCTTCCAGACGCTCGGCCCACTCGATGTTGTTCTGCTCGTCAAAGCGGGCACGAAGTTCCATGAGCACCGTGACCTCTTTGCCGTTCTCGGCAGCATCGATCAGCGACTCGCACAGGCGGCTCTGTTTGGCCACGCGGTAGAGCGTAATGCGCAGCGAGATGCACTCGGGGTCGTAGGCGGCCTCGTGCACCAGATCCAGGAAGGGGTTCATGGCCTCGTAGGGATAAAAGAGCAGCTTGTCGCCCTGCAGCACCTGTTCGCGGATGGAGCGGGTCATATCGATGGTGGGGTTGGGCTGCGGCTTAAACGGCGTAAAGAGGAGCTCGTTGCGCAGGTGCTCGGGAATCTTGCCCTCAATGCCAAAGACGTAGCCCAGGTCGAGCGGGATATCGCAGGTAAAGACCGAGCGGCGCGAAAGCTCGAGCGCCTTGCGGATAGTCTTGAGCGTCGCCTTCTCGAGCGACCCCGAGACCGCGAGCACTACCGGCTGCAGGCGCAGGCGCTTCTTGAGAATGCGCTTCATGTGCTGGCGGTAGTCCTCTTCCTCC
>CAVHBE010000109.1:12255-14531 GCA_963634045.1 Methanobrevibacter smithii | reverse complement strand
GCACAAACTGCAGGGGGTTGTCGCACTGGATGCCAAAGAACAGAATGTCGCCCGCACACACGAGCGTTGCCTGCAGCAGAGCCAGGCCGCCAAAAAACAGGTAGCGACCCAAGTAGATCTCGTGCAGGCGCACGGGGATGAGCTCGTTGATAAGCTCATCGTTAACCGAGACCTTCATCATGGCCGCCAGTACGATCGAGCCGACCCATAGCGACAGAATCGTGTAGAACGGTGCCATGGCCGAACCGTAGTTGCGAATCGGATAGACCGGCTTGCGATCGAGCGCGACGGGGCCGGAAAGCGACACGGCCAGACCCTCGGGATCATTGCCGATCATCGTCTTGATCGCAGCGAGGTCATCCGACATCAAGGCGCCGTCGAGCTCATCCTTAAATGCACTGATCTTGTCCGACGCCTCACCCAGCTGATCGGAAGCCTTGTTGACCAGCTTTGCAGCCTTGGAGAGGCCCTTTGCCAGCGAACCGGATGCGTCGGTCAGGCCATCTACGGCGCTATCCAGATCGCCCGAGATGCTGTTCAGCGAGTCCAGAATGCCCGAAACCGTCTTCTTAAGCTCCTTGGCCTTAACCGAGAACGTGGAATCGTAGTCGGACTTGGCACCCGAGATGCCCGCCTTGGCATCGGCGATAGCCTGGTCGACCTCGGCACGCGTGCTGTTGACCTCTGCCATGCTGTCAGAAAGGGACTTCGCGGTTGCCGTCAGGTCCTTGGCGTTGTTGCGATACTCCACCGCGATTCTGCCCAGCGATGTTGCCACAGATTTGAGGCTCTCCTGGAGCTTTTCGTTACTCACCTGCTCGGCAAGGCTGCGGAGCTGGTCGGCCGTGGCATCGATATCGTCGGCACGCGCATTGAGGGCCGCAGCGGCATCGTTGAGTTGGGACACCGTAAGGTCGACATGCTGGTTAGCGGCATCGAACGCCTTCGCGAGCTCGGCAGATACATTGTCGAACGAACCCGCACTTCCATCGATTGCGGCATCGATGGCATCGTTTGCCGCCTTAAGCGCTTCTTTGGAATCATCGATGCCGCTTTTGGCATGTTCCATGAGCTGCTTTGTCGACTCATCGACGGCACCGGTCTGCTGGAGCATACCGCTCGCCGACGTCAGCGAATCGGACGTGGAGCTCAAAATGCCCGCAAGCGACGTTGCGCTGGCCCGAACGTCCTGCAGGTCCTCGACCGAATCGCCGAGTGTCGACGACAGGTTGGCGATAAAGTTACTCACCTGGTCGGTGCCCATGTAATCGAGCAGGCTGGACACGGTCTTGAGCCCGATGGTCGTAATGGTTTCAGTAAAGGTCTCGTTAACCCGACTCTGAACAGCGCTCGAGCCTTTCTCGGTCACGATCTGGGCAATGGCGTTGGCTTTCTGGTTCTCGTAGAACTCGATATCGGCATGCTTCACGTTCGTCGAGAAGAGCGTCATCATGTCGGCGCTAAACGTTTTGGGGATGACCACAGCGGCGTAATACGCGCCCGACTTGACGCCATCGATGGCCTTATCGCGATCGTTGAGCACGACCCAGTCGAAGTTCTCGTTGCCGCGCAGGGTGGCGGTCACGTTTTCACCCACGTTGACCTCGACGGGAATCAGATCGCTCTCGTAGCCCTCATCGGTGTTGACCACGGCAATCTTAAGATTGCCGGTGTTGCCGTAGGGATCCCAGCTTCCGGCGATGTTAAACCATGCATAGAGACATGGCACGATGACCAGGCCCATCACGACAACCATGCCGATCACGGAGCGAGACACGTTTTGGACATCACGCCTAAACAGGTGCAGGATGTTCTTCATTTATGCCTCACCTCCTTTGGAGTGCTTGCCGAGCGGAGCGGTATCTCCATCATTTGCGGCCGTGTTGTCAGCGCCCTGAGATTTATGGCCCGAGCCTATAATATGCGGCAAGCGGTCCGTGGGCTGATCGCCGCCCTTGGCGCCACGTTCGCTGGCATTGAGGCCAAACATGCGGCGGGCGGCAGGAATGGCAGCCGTGTGTTCGCGCATCTCGCGACGCAGGTCCTCATCCGACAACGCCGAGATACGCATCTGGGTGTTGAGGCTCGAGCGGATGTACTCGATGCTGATGAGCCAGCCACAGATGGCAATGACTGAGATAATCCAGATGACCAGTAGAATGATCTTGCCATTGTTGTCGATATCGAGAACCGTCGACAGAACGAAGAGCAGCACCTGCACGCCGACTACAGCGGCGAAACCGCCCTTGATGTAGTACGGATAGCGATGTTCAAAG
>CAVHBE010000109.1:4796-12245 GCA_963634045.1 Methanobrevibacter smithii | reverse complement strand
CGAGCAGCTCGCGACGGTACGAATCAGAATCGAGCATGACGCGCATTGCGGTGCGCAGCGAATAGCGCTGGCGCGGCAAGTCGTTAGATTCGCAAATCATAAGACCCGTCGTGGAAAGCTGCTTATCAAAGAGCAGGTTAAGGTTGAGCAGCAGCGGACGCAGTTGCAGGCCGATAAAGAGCGCGACGATAAGAAAGACACCGAGGATGCACAGGTTGAACAAGTAGTTGAACGAGTACATGCCGCCGACGGTCTCGCGCAGCAAGTTAATTCCATAGGTAAAGGGCAACAGTGGATGCAGCCACTGGAAGAAGCCGGGCATCATCTCGATGGGGTACATACCCGATGAACCCGGAATCTGCACGATAACCAGAATGACGCCGATTGCCTTGCCGATGTGCTTAAACGTAGTGGACAGCGCATAGATGATGTTGACGTACGTAAACGAGATGGCGATGCCGCCCAGCACGAACAGCAACGGGCTGACGCACTGTACGCCAATAACCAGATCACCCACCGTAACGATGATGGCCTGCAACGCGCCCAGGATCACCATGAGCAACCAGCGGCCAAAGTAGCCTTGGCGCGCCGTAAAGCTGCCAACACCTTCACGGTCGACCTCGAGCTTGTAAATGGCGATAAGCACGTAGCCGCCCACCCAAAGCGCCAGATTGGTGTAGAAAGGAGCGATGCCCGAGCCAAAGCTCTTGACCGGATAGATTGACTTGGACGTCAACTCAACCGGAGACGCCATGAAATCTGCCACGTCATTGACATCGACGCCCATCAGATCGGCCAGCTCGCCCATGGACTCGGAGGTCTGCAGCGCCGCGATGTCATTGGCGGCGGTTGCAAGCTTGTCCTGGACCTTGGCAAGCGAGGAATCGGTCTGGGACAGCGTGGTCTTGGCCTGGCCGAGCGTAGCGCTAAGCTGCGCCAACGTGCCGCGCGCATTTGCAAGTGTAGGTGTCATACCCGAGACGATACCGGTCAGGTCGCCCGAAACGGCAGCAAAAGAGTCGAGCGCGCTCGAGGCCTTCGGCAGCGCGTTTTGGCCCAAGTCCGTCTGGGCTTGGCCAAGGTTGGTCGCACCGGTATGAATTGCGTTATTGATAGCGTCACTGGCACCCGAAACAGCCGCTGCGCCATTCGCCATGGCGCTCGACTGCGCGGACAGACCGTCCTTGATGCTCTGAAGCTTCTCGTTCTGCTCACGGAGCGTATTGATGGTCGATACAATGCGCGCGTCAATTTCCTCGGAACCTGTCGACGTGTCATTGGCGAGAATCTCCAAGTGCCCGATAACGGCCTTATTGTGGTCGATCGTCGCTTGAAGAGACTCGAGCGAGTTGTCGATACGGGTGGTCGTAGATGTGACCACGCCCGTCAGCTTGCCGATGGCAGCGTTCGCAGAGGCCGACGTCTTGGTGAGCGCAAGGCTGCCTTCCGAGAGCGCCTTGGAGAGCGAGGTGATGGAGTTGCCCGCCGTGGTGCGAGCTTCGCCCAGCAGGTCGTTGCCCTGGGAGATCGCCTGCGTCAGCGACGGTGCCTGGCCTTGCAAGCCGGCAAGTGCCGCATCAGCCGAGGCGATAGCGCCACTCGTCTTATCAATGGCGGCATTCATATCGCCAATCGAATCGCGCACCTCGCCCAAGGTGTCGGACGCCTCGGACACCGAACTTGCCAGCGAGTCCTGAGTCTGGGTTGCCTTGTCCTTTAAATCGACACCGGCATCCTTGGCGATACCGGCAACAGTCTTGCCTACCGTAGAGACAAATTCCGAGTTGATCTGCTCCTCGATGGTGTTTGCACCGGTATCGGTAACCTTGGGCGCAATGGCGCTCTTCTTCTCATTGACGTAGTACGTGAGCTTGGGCTGATGGTAGTTGCCGTCGAGCATCGAAACCAGGTTATCCGAGAAGTTCTTGGGAATCACGATAGCGGCATAGTACTCGCCGCTCTCGACGCCCTCCTTGGCATCGGCCGCCGAGTCGACGAACGTCCAGCCCAACTGATGATTCTCCTTGAGCTGGTCGACCACTTTGTCGCCAGCGTTGAGCTCACCCACCAAGTCGTTTTGGGTGCCCCGATCGTTGTTGGCGATAGCAATCTTGATGCCTTGGGTGTTTCCATACGGATCCCAGTTTGCCACGATGTTATACCAGGCATACAGCGAGGGAATAACGCACACGCCTAGGGTAACCACCAGGGCGACGGGGTTCACAAGCAGTCGCTTAATGTCGCGCTTAAATATCGCAAAGGACACCTTTGCATTGGATAGTTTGCTGCCGAGACTCACGCTTGGACCATCCATCCTGTCGTTAAATCGAATCGTACTATCGACAACCATTGTACGTAGGCGCTTTAGCGCCTCGCGGCACAATGGTGCTGAGTTTTGCGGGTAGCAATATACTACGAAGATGAGTTAACGTACAGATGTACAGTATCCTAAATTTCAGCAGGTCACAAAACCACAACCCCGACAAATAATTGATCCCTTGGGGACGGAGGAATCATTCAAAAGGAAACGAGAGTGGAAAATCTCCCACTTCAAGCCCGCATTCGAGCCAAAAGCGGGAGATTATCCACTCTCGTTCTAATCTAGTTACGGTGCCGTATCCCCGAACTACATCAAGTTGCAGACAGCTGCGGCGAAGGCAACGGGGTCCTCGGGGAGGATGCCCTCGACCAGCAGGGCCTGGTCATAGAGCAGACCGGAGTACTGCTTGATCTTGTCGGCGTCGCCTGCCTTCTGGGCAGAGACAAGCTTGTCAAAGACCGGGTGCTTGGCGTTGAGCTCGAGCACGCGCTGGCTCTTGGGCATGCCGTCGGGCGCGCCCTCGGGACCCTTCTGGAGCACCTTCTCCATCTCGAGCGAAAGCGGGCCCTCGGTGGTGATGCAAGCGGGGGCATCGGTCAGGCGCGCGGAGACGGCAACTTTCTCGACCTTGTCACCGAGCGCCTCCTTCATAGCGCTGAAGAGGTCCTCGTTTTCCTTGGTGGCGTCCTCGGCCTCCTTCTTCTCGTCCTCGGTCGCCAGGTCAAGATCACCGGTCGCAACGTTCTTGAGCTCCAGATGACGATCCTCGACCTCGGGCTCGGCACCGTCGGCCACAGCCTTCTCGGCAGCCTCGCGGGCAGCATCGTCCTCGTAGACCTTGGGCATATCGGCGGCAACGTACTCACGCATGGCCTGGAAGGTGAACTCATCCACGTCCTGCGTCAGAAGCAGCACGTCATAGCCGCGGTCGAGCACGCCCTTTACCACGGGCATCTTGGCCAAGCGCTCACGCGAGTCGCCGGCGGCGTAGTAGATGGCCTTCTGATCCTCGGGCATGCCCTTGGCATACTCGGCCAGGGTAATCATCTTCTGTTCCTTGGCAGACCAGAACAGCAACAGGTCGGCGAGCTCATCGGCCTTCATGCCATAGCTCGAGTAGATGCCGTACTTGAGGCCGCGGCCAAAGTTCTCAAAGAACTTCTCGTAGGCCTCGCGGTCGTTGTCACGCATATCCTCAAGGTCGGCGGTGATCTTCTTTTCCACACGCTTGGCGATGGCCTTGAGCTGACGGTTCTGCTGAAGCGTCTCGCGCGAGATGTTGAGCGACACGTCGGCGGAATCCACGACGCCGCGGACAAAGTTGTAGTAGTCGGGCAGCAGGTCGTCGCACTTCTCCATGATCAGGACATTGGAGCTGTAGAGCGCCAGACCCTTCTCGTAGTCCTTGCTGTACAGATCGAACGGCGCGCGTCCCGGCACAAACAGCAGGGCGTCATACTCGAGCGTGCCCTCGGCGTGGAAGCTGATGGTGCGCGCAGGATCGTCAAAGTCGTGGAACGTGGACTTGTAGAACTCGTCGTAGTCCTTCTGCTCGACATCGGAGCTGCGCTTCTTCCAGATCGGTGTCATGGAATTGACGGTCTCGAGCTCCTGGTAGTCCTCGTACTCGGGCTTGTAATCGTCGCCGGCGTCCTCGGGCTTGGGTTTCTGGCGGCTCTTGGACACCATCATCTGAATCGGGTAGCGCACATAGTTGCTGTACTGCTGAATCAGGCTCTTGAGACCCCACTCGGTCAGGAAGCGATCGTAGGTCTCGGCCTCGCCGTCGGCATCGAGCTTCTCGTTCTCGCGCAGCGTCAGGATGACATCGGTACCGTGCTCGGCGCGCTCGCCGTCCTCGATGGTGTAGCCCTCAAGACCGTCGGATTCCCACACATGGGCGACATCCTCGCCATAGGCGCGGCTGACGACCTTCACATGGCTGGCGACCATAAAAGCCGAGTAGAAGCCCACGCCAAACTGACCGATGATGTCGACATCGGAGCCCTGCTGCTCGGCGTTCTCGGTCTTAAACTCCTCGGAGCCGGAATGGGCGATGGTGCCCAGATTGCGCTCCAGCTCCTCGGCGGTCATGCCAATGCCGTTATCCGAGATGGTAATGGTGCGGGCGTCTTTATCAAAGGAGACGCGAATGGCCAGGTCGCCCTGGTCGATCTTGACGCTCGGGTCCTGCAGGCTCTTAAAGTTGAGCTTGTCGACGGCGTCGCTCGCGTTAGAGATAAGCTCGCGCAGGAAGATTTCCTTATTGGTGTAGATGGAGTTGATCATGAGGTCGAGCAGTTTTTTGCTCTCGGTCTTAAATTGACGCATGTGCAGTCCTTTCGCGCTACCCCCGTCCGCAAAAACGGCCCGGTCGCCCGAGCCGCATCGCAGACCTGCTATGTTCAGACTTAGATTTTATAACCCATTAGCGCGCATATATACATACGGAATCGAAAAACTGTATGTTGAAACGACCGTGCGGCGGATGCCAAGGAGTGTCCCCAGCTGCCGGCAGAAAAGGAACGTCCCTATCTGCCATCTACGCGCTTGGCCATCCAGACATGGGGCTGGCCCTCGTCTTCGTAGTCCACCGGCGCGATCTGCGTGTAGCCCGCCTTGACGTAGAGAGGCAACACATACTCCTGTGCATGCAACTTTATGAGCTTGGCGCCGGCATCGCGCGCAGCAGCTTCGCTGGCTTCGACAATCTTGCTTGCCAGACCGCGACGGCGCATGGTGGACAGCACGGCGACGCGCCCCATAATGTAGGTCTCCCCCGCCACAACGCCTTCGTCCATGTCGCATGCCGGCAACACCGGGGCCTCTGCGTCAGCCACGCGCTCAAGCTCCTCGGGAAACACGCGCGAGCAACCGGCAAGCTCGCCGTCTACATAGAGCGTCACATGAATGCAGTTCGGATCCTCGTCGATAGCGTCGAACTCATTCTCGTAGCCCTGCTCGTCCATAAAAACGACGCGGCGCACCAACGCCGCGTCATCAAAGCATCCCGTCTTAAGTTGGATATCCATGGCTGCCCTTTCATTCAATGCGAACGTTAGGGACAGATATTAGCGAAAATGAGCTCCGCGCACACTAAACTTCGCGCGAGCCTTCGCCAGGCAGTCGTAATGACCCACGTTATGGGCATCGCTCGCGATGAAGCTGTACAGGTTCTGATCGAACAGGCGCTGTGCCGGCTTTTTTTCGCGACCAAAGCGACCGCCGGCAATAAAGTCCGCCGAAGCCTGCAGTTTGCAGCCCAGGTCGACCAGGCGCTCCGCCACGCTCACATCCTTTTGAACCGCACGATAGCGCTCAGGATGAGCGATGATCACCTGGTAGCCACGGCACTGCAAATCGTAAATCGTGTTCTCGTACTCTCTAAACGCATACGCATCGGCACG
Organism: Methanobrevibacter smithii; assembly: GCA_963634045.1. GTDB lineage: Bacteria > Actinomycetota > Coriobacteriia > Coriobacteriales > Coriobacteriaceae > Collinsella. Next base: position 6,518 of record CAVHBE010000109.1, on the reverse strand, counting down.
TGTCGAAAGCTCGAGCAGAAACTCGTTGGTTCCATCGAAATGCAAGTGCTCCGCGGCATCGATACCAAGTTCAACGAGCTTTCGATGGTTGACCTCGAAGCCCATCTGGAGCGGAAAACCGTCAGCGTTATCACGCAGCAGCTCAAAGGCATCCCACATCTTGTCGTAATCAAAATAGGGATCACGGCAGTGAGGAGTGCAAACGATTCTGGTTACACCGGCCCGCTTGGCAGCCTCGAGCATCGCCAAGCTCTCATCGAGATCGGCGGCGCCGTCGTCTACACCCGGCAAGATATGGCAATGAATGTCACGCATAGGTCAGCCTTAATCAACTAAACGTTTGCTCGGTTGGTGAAGATGCCCTTTTTGGAAGTCCCCTGATCGTCGGAGCCCTTCTTCACCTTCTTACCGTCCTTGGTGTAGTAGGAGTAGTAGTACTCGCTGGTCTCGGTCTCGCAGTAGTTCATGACGGTACCGATGAGCTTGACCTTCTCGGACTTCTTAAGCTGGCCGATAGCGTTGAGTGCCTCCTCGCGCTTGGTGAAGTCCTCGCGCACCACGAACAGCGTACCGTCGGTCAGGCTGGCAATCTCGGCAGCATCGATGAAGGTGCCGACCGGGGGAGCATCAAAGATGACGTACTGGAACTTGGCGGACAGTGCCTTTACCAGCTTGGCAAAGCGGTGAGAGACGATGATGTCGGCAGGATTGGGAATATGCGGCTCGGCATCGAGGAAGTAGAAGTTCTTCTGACCCGTCTCGACAATTGCCTGGTCAATGGAGATCTGCTCGGAAAGGACCGCATAGAGTCCGCCGCGCGAACGAACGCCGAGCATATCGGAAAGAGACCTGCGGCGCATATCGGCCTCGACCAGGAGCACGGACTTGCCGCTCGTGGCGATAGCCTGGGCAAGGTTAATGGAAACCGTAGACTTGCCCTCATTGGGAATCGAGGAGGTAACGGTGATGGTGCGAATGGGGTCGTCCACGCTCGCAAAGCGGATGTTGGCCAGAAGGGTCTTGGCGGCATTCTGTACAACGAGCTTATCGGTGTTCTTTGCCTTAGCCATGCCTATTTACCACCTTTCATAGCCGGAATTCGGCCAACAACGGGAATGCCCAGGAGCTCTTCTGCCTCTTCGGCACCGCGGATGCGGGTATTGAGCATGTCTGCCAAAACGACATAGGCGACTGCGATAAAGATACCGGCGAGGAACGCGACAGCAACGTACAGCGTGCGCTTGGGGCCGCTGGGGACTTCGGGAGTCTTAGCCTCGTCGATAACGTTGATGCTCTGGGCAGCGCCGACGTTCTGAGCGACCGTACTCACCGAGCTGGCCATGGCCTTTGCGACCTTAGCCGTCTCCTTGGCATCGGTGCCGGTAACCGAAAGCGTAATGACACGCGTGGTGGTCTCGGAGGAAACAGACACCTTGTAGTCATCCAGGTCAGCAAGGCCCAACTCATTGGCAGCACCGCTCTTAACGCTATCGCTATCCAGCAGCGTGGCGATATCGTTGGAAAGCATCTGGCTCGCCGAGAGATCGTTGTAGCTCATCTGACCGCTATCGTCGGTCTTGGCGAGAATGTACATGCTCGTCGTCGCGGTGTAGGTGTTGTCCATCGCAACGAAGGACACGATGCCCATGGCGATCGCGCAGACCACCGGAAGGGTGATGACCAGCTTGAGGTGCTTTTTGAGCAGCTGGAACAGTTCGAGAA
>CAVHBE010000109.1:0-4786 GCA_963634045.1 Methanobrevibacter smithii | reverse complement strand
GACAAAACTGTCCGTATGTTATCGCATCTTTTTACCGAGACCAAACTCTATACATAAGAAACAGGCTCTCCTGTAAAAATGTCGGAAGCAATCGTAAAATTGCACAACAACGCCGCACCCGAAAGTCAAATGCGGCGTCTACATCAATATCTATGTTGTATCGCTATGCGAATGGCTCGTCCTGCTGTATGGGAAACGTCACCGTAATGGTGGTTCCCACGCCCAACTCGCTCGACAGATCGAGCGTGGCGTGATGATACAGGGCCGCATGCTTGACAATGGCAAGCCCCAGACCGGTTCCGCCGCGTGCCTTGGACCTACTCTTGTCCACGCGATAGAACCGTTCAAATACCTTGCCCTGTTCTTCAGGCGCGATACCGATTCCCGTGTCGGCGACCGCGAGGAACGGATGGCCTTCGTCGTTGGTGCCGCACTGCAGCGTAACCGTACCGCCGGGTCGATTGTAGCGGATGGCGTTGCTCGCCAGATTATAGATGAGCTCGTCAATCAAGCGCGACACGCCCTCGATGACCACAGGCTTGGTCTCATGACTTATCGTCACATTCGCCTGACGGGCGACCTGTTCAAGACGCTGCTCAACCGCGTAGATGGCACGCGAGAGCTCAATAGGCTCCGTGGACCCAATGGGCACCGCCTCGCCCTCAGTTGCACGCTCGGCCTCGTCCAAGTTAGACAGCGTAAGGATGTCGTTGACAAGCGCTGCCAAGCGGCCCGCCTCACGATAGATGCGACCGCCAAAGTTGCGCAGGTCGTCCTCGCCCTCGACCATGCCGTTTGCGATGAGCTCGGCATAGCCCGAAATCGCCGTAAGCGGCGTCTTGAGCTCGTGGGTGATATTCGCCGTGAACTCGCGGCGCATACGGTCGTTGTCCGCTAGCACCGCCATTTGGCGCTTGAGTTCCTGGCGCTGCGACTCGATACGCTCAAGCATGGGGACCATCTCGGCATAGGCGTGCTCATAGCTACGGCGTGGGTGGTCCAAATCCACCTCTTGCAACGGCGCGATGATGGCACGGGACTCGCGGCGCGCCATAAAAAACGAGAGTACCGCGCCCGCTGCTGCGATAAGCAGCATCGGCGCCACCATCGACAGCAAAATCGCTGCAACGCCAGGCTGGGCCTGCGCCAAGCGGACAACCTGGCCGTTATCAAGGGCGACGGCGCGATACAGCATAATCTCGTCGAGCGTAGAGCTTGCGCGCTCCGCGGAACCCGAACCATTCTCAAAGGCCTCGATGACCTCGGGGCGATCGCCATGGTTGGGCAGTGTGGAAGGCGACGCCTCGTTGTCGTAGGCAACCGATCCATCCTTGTTAATCAGCGTGATGCGCAAGTCCTCGCGATCAAGGCTACGCAAGAACGGGATGGGCTCCTGCTGCTCGTCGAGGGCGGCAGCAATGAGCTCGGTTTCCTGCGTCAGATTGGCACTCGTGGCATCCGCCAAAGTGTTTTGCACAAAGAACGCACCCAACACCGTAAACGCCACGATAACCGCCATGGCGCAGACAAAGATCGTCACAAAAACGCGGTGCGACAGCGTATGTTTTCCCTGGGGGGCGAAGACCACGGGTTACTCCTCCGATGCGGTGGCCGCGGTGACGTCACCTTCGGCACCATCACCGGCAGAAGGCTCGGCCAAGCGGTAGCCCACGCCGCGCACGGTCTCGATGGCGCTGGCATGCTCGCCCAGTTTTTGGCGAAGCGTCTGCACGTGCACGTCAACAGTGCGCGAACCGCCGTCGAAGTCCCAGCCCCACACGCTCTGCAGCAACGACTCGCGGGTAAAGACCACGCCGGGCTTGCGCATGAGGTACTCGAGCAGGTCGAACTCGCGCAGGGTGAGCTTAAGCGGCTCGCCGGCAACGGTCACCTCGCGATGGCTGGGCGAAAGCACGATGTCGCCCACGCTGAGCACATCGCTCGCCTGCTTGACCATTCCGCCGCGACGCAGCAGCGCGCGGCAGCGGCTCGCAAGCTCCATGAGCGAGAAGGGTTTAGTCAGGTAATCGTCGGCACCGCCATCGAGCGCCATCACCTTGTCGAGCTCGGTGCCCTTGGCGGTAAGCATCATGATGGGCACCGTCGCCGTCAGGCGGTCGGCGCGGAGGCGGCGCATAATCGCCAAACCATCGGTATCGGGCAGCATGATATCGAGCAGCACAGCATCGGGCACCCGTCGCGCCACGGCGGCCTTAAACTCGCCGTCGCACGAAAAGCCCTCGGCCTCGATTCCCTGCTTGCGCAGCGCATAGACCGTCAGATCCCTGATGTTGTCATCGTCCTCGACGTAATAGATCATGTTGAACCCCTTTGCGGCCGACATGACCGCATCTTAACCCTAAAGGTGCCTGTACTAGATGGTATCAGCCAAAACGGCCCGTCAAATAATCCGCCGTGCGCGGATCGATCGGGTTTTTGAAGAGCTGGGCAGTGGGCGCATGCTCCACCAGCTCGCCCAGCAAAAAGAACGCGACCGAGTCGGAGATGCGCGCAGCCTGCTGCATGTTGTGCGTAACGACCACCAGCGTGCAGGTCTCCCTGAGCTCGCAGGCCAGCTGCTCCACCACCAGCGTCGATACGGGGTCGAGCGCCGAGGTCGGTTCGTCCATCAGCAGAATGTCGGGCTGCACGGCCAGCGCACGGGCGATGCACAGACGCTGCTGCTGGCCGCCCGAAAGGCCCAGACCCGATTCTTTGAGCTTGTCCTTGACCTCGTCCCACAGAGCGGCGCGTCGCAGGGAGTCTTCGACCAGCTCGTCGAGCACGACGCGGTCGCGCACTCCCATTCCGCGAGGACCGTAGGCGACGTTGTCGTAGATGCTCATGGGAAACGGGTTGGGGCGCTGAAACACCATGCCCACGCGCTGGCGCAAACGGCAGATGTCGTAATCGCCCAGGATATCTTGACCATCGAGCGCAATCTTGCCCTCGATTCGGCAGTCCTTGATGCCGTCGTTCATGCGGTTAAAGCAGCGCAGCAACGTGGACTTTCCGCAGCCCGAAGGCCCGATAAACGAGGTGATCTGCTTGTCGCGAATCTTGATATTCACGTCCTTGAGCGCATGATGGTCGCCATAGAACAGGTCGAGGCCCTCGACATCGATGCGCGTCGGCGAGGCGGCAAGATCCTCTGCCGTGGGGCGAGTCGCATCCCCAACCTCGCGCTCGTGCGCGGCCTCGGCCTGCGCTTTCATGAGTTCTTCAAGCTCCGTGGGCTCCACAGCCGCAGCAGCCGTCATACCGCATACCTCCACATCGATATCAATTCAGCAGTATCGATAGTAGAAATCGCGGCTCATATGCACGTGAGCGCATTGTCAAGTGTTTGTAAGGGCACGCTGACTATGCGGCGGGCAGCTCGATGGTGAATATCGTGTGTTCGGGCGTCGATTCACATGCAACGGTACCGCCGTGTGCCGCGATGATCTCCTTGGCAATAGCAAGGCCCAGACCGGCACCACCGCGATTGGTCGCACGCGCCGCATCCAGGCGATAGAACTTCTCAAAGATCACCTTGAGCTTTGCCTCAGGGATGGGATCGCCCTGATTGATAAAGCGCACGCGCACGCCACCGTCGTCCCGGCGTCTGGCCTCAATCGTGATAGTCGAGCCCTCATAGCTATAGGCGACGGCGTTTTTCATGATGTTGTTGAACACGCGAGCCATCTTGTCGCCATCCACGAGCACCGTCAGGTCCTCGCGAATATCAACTTGGGCTTCCTTATGTTGCTCGTTGAGGATGGGATAGAACTCGTCAGCCACCTGAGCCAGCAGCAACCCCAGATCAACATAGCCGCGCGTGAGCACGATATCGTGGAAGTCAAAGCGCGTGATATCGAAGAACTCTTCGATGAGTGCATCGAGCCGGTGCGCCTTGTCGAGAGCCACGCCCGTAAAGTGCGCACGTTGCTCAACCGGCAGCTCAGGAGCCTCTTGCAGCAGCGAAAGATAGCCCACCACACTGGCAAGCGGGGTGCGTAGGTCATGTGCCAAGTACGTGACCAGATCGTCCTTGCGATGCGACTCGTCACGCAGAGCTTGCTGCACCTTGCGCTCACGGTCACGCACGCGGTTAAGGGCGCCCTCGACCTCCAAGAAGTCGCCGTCGATGTTGTCCCAGGTGTCGGGGTGATCGATCAGGCGATCTTGAATACGAACAGCCAGCACACAATCGGCATGCTGCTCGCCCTGCTCGTAGCCCTGGTAGTACAGGGCGCGGCCGCACAAGAACAGCACGCACGCGGCAAGCGCCAGCACAAAGCCAAGCATGTTGAATACAAAGCCGGCATCGAACAGCACCGGCCCTTCGATGCCGCCGAGCGCCATGGCGCCAATCGCCAACGTCATGGCCCACGCGGCGCCGCCAATCACCATGCAGCGGCGCACGATCTCAAATCGATCGATCAGCAAAAAGCCAGCAAGCAGCACCGTCAAGATTCCGGCGATGTTGTCGATGCCAATCAGCAGCAGGCTCAGCAAAAAGAGCAGCACCGTTGCAAGCGCGCGGTTGTCGACGACCGACCTCACGTATTCAAAGAGCCGATCGGGCACCTCGAACGCTTGCCTATCGTCTTTTGTCATATCAAGATCCTCACAAGCGAAAAGCGTTATTCGATGATGTAGCCGACGCCCCAGACGTTTTTGATAAAGCGTGGCTTTTGTGCGTCGTCGCCGATTTTTTCGCGCAAGTGGCGAATGTGCACCATCACCGTATTGTTGGAGCCGGGCATAAAATCCTCGCTCCACACGGCGCGGAACAGGGCCT
>CAVHBE010000108.1:0-17759 GCA_963634045.1 Methanobrevibacter smithii | reverse complement strand
AGTTCCGCACGCAAAGAAGGCCACTTAATGTGGCCTTCGTCTTGCGCAGGACTGTTCGAAATTTTGAGGAAGCACCCTCCCTGCCGGGGCTCCCGGGTTCCCGTTTACGAGAGCGACGTTCTCAGCAACTCGTTGAAGAGCTTCGGATTGCCCTTGCCGCGGCTCGCCTTCATGCACTGGCCCACCAAAAAGCCGATGACCTTCTGGTTGCCGTCACGATACTGCTGCGCCTGATCGGCACAGTTTGCCAGTACCTCGTCCACGATCGGCTGCAGCGCGCCGGCATCGCTTACCTGACGCATGCCGCGCTCGTCGACGATCTTGTTGGGATCGTCGCCGGTCTGGGCCATGGCCTCAAAGACCTCGTGAGCCTGGTTGGAGCTGATGGCATCGGTCGCGAGCAACTTGGCAAGCGCCGCGACCTGAGCCGGCGCAATACCGGACTCGGCGAGCGACACGCCTGCGCCCTTAAGGTAGGCGATCATCTCGTTCACCAGCAGGTTTGCGACCGTCTGGGCCTCCTTACCAGCCATACCAGCAGCGGCCGCCTCAAAGAACTCGGCAAACTCGGGGTCGCCGGCGATCTGCTCGGCATCGGCCGCCTTAATGCCAAAGTCGGCCTCAAAACGGGCGCGCTTGGCATCGGGCAGCTCGGGGATCTCGCCTCGGCAGCGGTCGATAAACTCGTCGTCCAGATCGAACGGCGCCAGGTCGGGATCAGGGAACAGGCGATAGTCGTCGGCCGTCTCCTTTACACGCATGACCACGGTGCGCTTGCGGCTGGGTTCCCAGTGGCGGGTCTCCTGATAGATGATGCCGCCCTCCTCGAGCACCTCGGCCTGGCGGCAGATCTCGTAGGCAAGGCCGTCATGCAGGCTCTTAAACGAGTTGAGGTTCTTGAGCTCGGTCTTAGTGCCCAGCTTGGTCTCGCCGCGGCGGCGCAGCGACACGTTGCCGTCGCAGCGCATGGAACCCTTCTCCATGGAGCAGTCCGAGATGCCCAGCGTCACAAAGATGCGACGGAGCTTTTCCATAAACAGGCGCGCTTCCTCGGGCGTGCGCAGATCGGGCTCAGTCACGAGCTCAATCAAAGGCGTGCCGCAGCGGTTGTAGTCGACGAGCGACTCGGCCGCGGCGGTAATGCGGCCCTCGGCGCCGCCCACGTGGACCATCTTGGCGGCGTCCTCCTCCATGTGGATGCGCAGAATGCGGATGGGCACCGTGTAGGAACCGTCCTCGCGACGCTCGGGCATCTGCAGGTTGGACGCGTCATAGCTGGCCAGGTGGCCGGCGCGCTGGTTGCCCTCTCGCATGGTCGACGTCATGGACGTGGACAGGCCCTCGGCGTTGGCCGAGGCGCTCGCCAGGCTCTGGGCCTCGGCCTCGCCAAACGCGCAGTCGGGGCGCTCGGCGGCACCGCGACCGGTCACGTCCAGATCCAGGTGACCGTACATGGCAAAGGCGACCGGGCCCTGCGTGGTCTGGAAGTTCTTGGCCATATCGGGATAGAAGTAGTGCTTGCGGTAGAACATCGAGTGGCGCTGGATCTCGCAGTTGGTGGCGAGACCGGCCTTGACGATACTCTCGATGGCGCGCTTGTTGGGCACCGGCAGGGCGCCGGGCAGGCCCAGGCACACCGGGCACACGTTGGCGTTGGGCTCGTCATCGTGGCTGAGCTTGCAGTTGCAGAACATCTTGGTATCGAGTGCGGTGAGCTCGGTATGGATCTCCAGGCCGATCACGGCCTCCCAATCCTGCAGGACCTCGGAAAGCTCCTTCATTACAGCTCGCCTCCCTTCCCGGCAAAATCGGGCGCGACGGAAAGCGAGGGCGCACCCGTGACGGCATCGGCAAAGCCGCGCTCCAGGGCGCGGGCAAACGTGAGCAGCTGACGGTCCTTAAACGCCGGACCCACCAGCTGGGCAGAAACGGGCAGCTTGCTGTCCTCGCCCAGGCCCAGCGGCACCGAGATGCCACCGTTGCCGCAGATGTTGAGCGAAATGGTGTACAGGTCGGAAAGGTACATCTGCGTGGGGTCGCTGATCTCGCCAAACTTAAAGGCCGTGCGCGGCGAGGCGGGCATGAGGATGGTATCCACCTTGGCATACGCGGCGTCGTAGTCCTGCGTGATAAGCGTGCGGGCCTTTTGCGCAGCGTAGTAGTACTTGTCGTAGACGCCCGAGCTCAGCAAGTAGGCGCCGAGCATCTGACGGCGCTTGGCCTCGGCGCCAAAGCCGTGGGCGCGCGAAAGCGAGCTCTGGTCGGACAGGTTGGCGCAGCCCTCCTCCTGATAGCCGTAGCGAATGCCGTCGAAGCGGGCCAGGTTGGAGAACGCCTCGGCCGGGCCGATGACGTAGTAGGCGGCGATGGCGGCGTCCAGGTGCGGCAGGTCGACCTCGACCAGCTCGGCGCCCTGGTTCTGCAGCTCCTGGGCGGCGCGCTGAACAGCGGCCTTGACCTCGGGCGTCAGGCCCTCGGCCTCCATAAACGCAGGGATAATGCCCACGCGCTTGCCCTCGATGCTGTCGTTGAGGTGCTCGGTAAAGTCGACGGCGCAATCCTGGCTCGTGCAGTCGTACGGATCGTGGCCCGCGCCGGTAAGCGCGTTCATGGCCAGCGCGACATCCTCGACCGTGCGGCCAAAGGGGCCCACCTGGTCGAGCGACGAGCCAAAGGCAACCACGCCGTAACGGCTCACGGCGCCATACGTGGGCTTAAAGCCCACCACGCCGCACAGCGACGCCGGCTGGCGAATGGAGCCGCCGGTATCCGAGCCCAGCGAGAGCGCGACCTCGCCCGCGGCGACGACTGCAGCGGAGCCGCCCGAAGAGCCGCCGGGCACGCGCTCGGTATCCCAAGGGTTGTTGGTGCGGTGGAACGCCGAGCTCTCGGTGGAGCTGCCAAAGGCAAACTCGTCCATGTTGGCCTTGCCCATGGGCAGGCAGCCGGCATCGAGCATCCGCTGGACGCAGGTAGCGGTGTAGACGCTCTGGTAGTCCCCGAGCATGCGGGAAGCGCAGGTGGTGCGCGTGCCCACGAGGTTCATGTTGTCCTTAATAGCCAGCGGCACGCCCGCGAGCGGGGGCAGCGGCTTGCCTGCGGCACGGTCGGCATCCACGCGCGCAGCGGCCTTGAGCGCAAGCTCGGGCGCCACCTGCAGGAATGCTTGGACCCTGCCCTCGCGCGCCTCGATGGCGGCAAGGGAGGCCTGGGCCACCTCGGTAGCGGTAAAGTCGCCGGCGGCAACGCCCGCGGCGATCTGGGCGGCGGCAAGGGAATCGAAGCTCTGCGCCATTACTCGCTCTCCCCCTCTCCCAAAATGGACGGCACGCGGAAGTAGCGGTCGCGCGCGCTGCCGGCGTTTTCGAGCGCAACGTCGAGCGGCAGGTCGCGCTCGGGCTCGCGCAGGTCATCGCCCATCACGTTGGACAGGCTTCCGATAGGATGAAACGTGGGCTCCACGTCGGGCAAGTCATATTGCAAGACGGGCTCGAGCATCTGGACGGCGTCGTTCAGGTAGGACGTCATCTGGGTGAGCTCATCATCGGTCAGTGCGATCTTTGCGTACTCGGCAATGCCGCGCACGTCTTTCTCGCTGAGTGCCATAGGCGCTCCCTTCCGCATAACAGTTAAACCGCTCTAGTATACAAGGCAACGCCGGCTTGGAGCAGGCGCTTTACCCAAATGCAGCGAAAACGTAACGAGGGCGGCGGGCTGGCAGGCAGCGGGCTGGCGGTTCTGCAGCGAAACCGCACCGTCCATAGCGAAAATCGTCTCGCCCGTAACGAAAGCCGTCTCGCCCGCAACGAAAACCATCACAACATTCGACACTTTTCGCCAAAATCGCGATTTTCATCGAATGTTGTGATGGTTTGGAAGTCCCGACCACCACAAAGGTGCCTGCCCAATTGTGGTGGTTCTGAACGACGTCCTATGCCGAGGCCTTGGCCTTTCGGCGCTTGCGGACCGCGCGGATCACGATGTCCAGCAGCAACAGCACAATGGCTACGACCACGATGAGCACGGCAAACTCGCGCTTGCCCCAGTGGCGGCCGGCCAGCGACTTTTGCTCGTCGACATCCTTCTTGCTGTACTTGGTGCGCACGCAATGCACAAGCAGGCGATGGTCGTTCACGCCATAGGGCGTGCAGGTAACGAGCGTCACCTTGTCGGCGCCGGGCTCAATGGTCAGCGACTCCATCTCCTCGGGCAGCACCACCTCGGAGTCCACCATCTTGTAGGCGAGCGTCTTGTTCATGGTGTGCAGCAGCACCAGGTCGCCGGGCTCCAGCGAGTGAATGTCGTCGAACATGCTCAGGTTGCGCATGCCCGAGTGCGCGGTGAGCACGCAATGCGTCGAGGTGCCGCCCACCGGCAGGCTCGTACCCTCCAGGTGGCCGACGCCCGCCATGAGGACTTCCTCGCTCGTGCCGTGGTAGATGGGCATGCTCACGTTGATGGAGGGGATCTCGACCCAGCTCATCATGGGGTCGCGGTCAAAGATGAGCTGCTGGACGTAGGGCTCGATCTGGTCGGCGGGAAGCTCGGTGGTCTCGCCCGCCAGCTGCTCGTTATAGGAGCGAGCCTGGAGCAGGATGCGCTCGCGCTCCTCTTCCGACAGCGCGTCCACGGTGCTGGACACGCTGCTGATCTGGTTGAACACGCCCGAGGCCTCGAGCCGGTCCAAGATCCACGGCCAGGTCATAAGGCCCACGCCAATAAGGATGATGACGATAGTGATGAGCCGGTCGGCCCAGCGCGGCAGTCGCTTGCGACGGCGCTTGGGCTTTGGTTGAGGTTTGGGCTGAGGGCTTGAGCCACCGTTGGCCGCGGCGTTATTGCTCTTCATATGTTTGGCGCCCTGCACCATCGCCGGTCACTCCTCTACAACTCAAGTTGTCTAAACAAATAATAGCCGATTAGCAAGCTTCCGCGCCGGACAACGCCGCTAGGACCGAAACGCCGCCTACGGTCCAAATTCTTGGAGACCTTCTACAGCACTTCTTGCCATGGATATTCCTTTCCAAACATGCGATCGACTTCGAGCTGAATTCGCTCATCGTCGATTGCCGCCAAAGATAGCGCAAGCGAAATGTCGTCGACACGGGAGGAGCCGGCAAACACGGGCGCATAGCGCCACACTTGGATCATCGCCGTTTCGTTATCCGGCAACTCCCCATCTGCGACTTCGAGATCGCTCAGTTGACGCCATGCACTTCTTAAGACGGCCTTTTGTTCCATGCCCGGCGCAGCGAGCATCGAACGCGCAGCGAGCGCCGTCTCCCCGGCGTCAACAAGATAGTCGATCTGCGGCGTCTTCCTTGCAAAAAAGACCTTCGAGATAGGCGAGGAGAGCTCTGCCATGTGCTCACTGAGCAGAAGATCAACGGCAACAGGGAACACGACGACACGTCGCTCGCAACGCTCGCGCCTCGCGAGTCCCCTGTCAACAAGCTCGGTTATGGCCTCACTCGCGCGGCTTGCCGAAATCCCAAGCGCACGACAAAGGTCATAGGGACGATATGGCTCCTGGGCTGCTCCCCAGATTGCGGCAGCCTGCGCATTGGGTGACATCTTGGTCGCGTGATTGCGAAACCGGGCACCGCCCCTCTCCGTGCAAGCTGTGCCCATAAATGGAAGAAAAGCCTGTCTACCGGGACAGACAAAGGGAATCCCTTGTGCGACCAATGCTTTGCGCTGACGTGCATCGGCATCAGGAAACGAAACGGCAACAGGAGTCTCCGTGCGCAAGGCTAGCTGACTATAGACTCTCTTAGCCTCGGGAAGCCCGACGCCAGTAGGCAAACTTGCAAGCAAAAACGAAAAACCGTTTGCGTCAACAGCGCGGACCTCAATCGCCCGCAGATGCAGCGGCAAGCGTGCGGATCCAGGCCAAGTTTTGGTCTTGGCGGAGAGGCCTAGTGCTTCTTGTAAGTAGATTAGCGCTTCGTTCATTTCCATTGTTTTCGTTTGATTCCAGTTTATATTGGAATTATACATAATTTTCGGAATTAACGAACTCCCTCTCATGCATAGGCCAGCATTTGAGTTTTCAAAATGTCCCGGATCGGCGGGGCGATTCGGGATACAATGTCAATAGAAAACGACGCACCCCGCGTAAGTGTACGAGAGCGCGGGCGGCCTAGTTTTCAGCTTTAGTTAAATGCCCGGGCTCCGAACCCCGGGCATTCTTATTTGCGCTTGTTGCGGCGCAAATGCCTTCTACCGTCCGCACCGCACGTGCGCCTACGGACCTTAATCCGAACCTCATACGAGTCAAGAAACGCGATGACGAACGTACCCGCATCGGACGGTGGAGGCTGGCTGCGTTATCCCAAAAAACGGGGCAGACTCCAGTGCGGAATCTGCCCCGAAAAGAGAATGGCAAAGCAAGAACGTGGATGGACGAGAAAAGTGTCCGCAAGTCTCATGGCCATCACATCCCACCTGCCAAAGGGATGGGTGAGCGAGCGTTACTCCTGCTCGGACTCCTCAGCCTGCTTACGGCTGCGGATGAGGTGCGCCACGCCGATGCACAGCACCGCGCCACCAGCAATCCAAGTGAAGGTCACGCCGTTGAGACCGGTCAGTGGGAGGCCAACCTGCTTGGTATCGCCAACGGTGATGTTGTAGTAGCCCTCATCATCTATCTCCGAGTCATCCACTGCCGTCAACGTATTATCGCCAGCATTCCCATCGGTGAGGCCAGCGATGACCTTGCCTGCCTGATTGTTGGTATCAAGATCATGAGTGAGGCCGGTAAGGCCTGTATTCGGATCATTGTCTTTCATGGTCGGCTTGATCTCGAAGGTGAACTGGTCGATCGCGGTGTAACCAGAGGGGGGAGTAACCTCCTTGACGGTATAGAGGCCGGCATCGAGTCCTTTAAGTTTAAGAACACCATTGTTGTCCGTCGTAAGCTCAACACGGTCGGCGCTCAGAGTGCCATCATCCTTGACATATTTAACGGCGCCGTTCTCGTCTCCATTGGTCGTGATGGTGAACTTGGCGCCTTTGAGGGCCTTCTCGGTGCCCAGGTCGACCTTGTTGATCTTGAGGCCGTAGGTGTAGTCCCTGACCGTATCGGGCACGGTTTTACCACGCTCCGTGGTCATGGGGTTGTTGGAGTAGCAAAGCGTTACGGTGTTGGGATTGCCCTTTCCGCTATCATTCTTACCGACGACCGCATGGCTATTGATCTGTGCCGTATAGGAGACAACGATGCAAGAATCCTTGGTGATGGTCACGTCTGGGATAGTTTTAAGGTTGTCGCGGGTCCATGTCGTCTTAACGCTACCGTCAGATGGATCAGCATTAGAGGACGCCTCGGTAAAGGCATTTGTAATGTCTGTAGCCGTATTATTCTCATGGTTCGGATCAGCTTTCGCCGCCGTATACGAAGCGTACAGATAGACCTTGGCGCTATTCTTCTGCAGCGTCAGACCCTTGGAAATCTGATCGGAGAACTCGTAGAAATACGTGTCGTACTTGTCATAGTTCTCGGCAATGGTGCCGTAAAGGTTGTACGTCACGTTCTGGCCTATCTGGGAGTCGGCAGCATCGTGCTCTTTGCCATCGGCATCGCTCACGATCTTCTTCTCGACGGTGGGGATACCAGTTTTCTCGTTGACCTCAACGGGCGTGTCTCCCACGACAGTGAAAATGGGGGACGTACCCGCCTCGCCATCACCAATAGTGTCAGCCTTGGTCACAAAGAGCCAGCAGCCATGCTCAAGGCCGGAGGCAACGCCATTGGTCGTTGTCTTTTGCTCTGTAAGATTGTCTACAGCAGCAGCAATCTTATAGGCAACGTTGTCAGGACCGACGCGAAATGTATCACTGGTTCCCTTTACCTGATTCGTGATCCAGTCCGCAGCATCTTGAGCGGTAGTTACAGCGTAGCTCGGTTCTACGGTCTTAATAACGCTCTTGACAGCCGCCTCCACTTCCTCGTTTGCCCAAGTGATATTGGAAACTTTACCGTCCTTAACATCAGCCGTAAAAATCTGATAGCCATAGAACTCGGTATGGTTGTCCTTAACGTTCGCGATTTTCACCGAGCCATTGGCCGTTGCAGTCGCACCCTCAGCTGCAAACGCCATACTCACCGGCGCCATGACTCCACCAAAGCTCAGCGCCGCTGTGAGGCCGGCGGTTACTGCCAGGCGTGCGATGTTCTTGCTCATGCTCATCTTCTTTTCCTCTGCTTTCTGCTCGAATTCCATTTGATCTAAATCTGTCTGTCTGTGTCTTAGCATCTACTTCGCTACGTCTCGCCCCGCTCTCTGTGGGGCTGCCAGCTACTCTTTATGGCTGCCACCTCCCCGCTTGACCAGGAGCGCGACCACGATGAGCGCGGCTCCGGCGACCGCTGCGGCGGCCGCGGCGTACATTGCCATATCGCCAGTCGAGGGCATAAAGCCTCCGGTGGTAATGCTAGGGGGTGTGCCGGTGGGCGTGTTGATGAGCGACGCCTCCAGGCTGCCCGTCGACCCGTCCGCGCTGTCGGCGCGCAGGGGCGACTCGGCTGTGACGGTGAGCTTGGGCTTGGCGGCGGCCACCTGGCCGACGTCCAGGCCCTCGGCCTTGACCGTCACGGATCGCGTGCCCTCAAAGGCGGTGTAGCCCTTGGGCGCCTTGAGCTCGCGGACCTCCAGCTTGCCCGAGTCCACGCCCGAGACGGTCACGCGACCGTCCTCGCCCGTGGCGACGGTGGCCTTGCCCTCCGCATCCCACGTGCCGTCGGCCGCTAGCGTGCGGCCGCGGTCGTCGGCGATGCTCAGGACCGCCCCAGCAAGCGGCTTATCACCGTCGCTACCACGCTTGATGAGCGCGAGATCCCAGGTGTAGGCGCACGCGTCATCGCTCGGCGTGCGGGTGAATCCGGCATCGCCGGACTGGTCGGCAAAGGGAGAGCGCGGGTAGCGCAGGTAGGCCTCGTTGGGGTTGCCCTTCGCGATGCCGTGGCTGCATGCGCTGTTGAGCGGCGCATTGTACACGGCGACCACGCGGGCGCCCGCGGTGAAGGCGTCGGCCCCGCCGAGCGCGGCGATGAGGTCGCCGGTGCGCACGGTGAAGGTCTTGCCGTCGACCGCTACCTTGGTGGCGCACTGGGCCGTGATATCAGTCCAGCCCTTCGCGGGCTCGGTGCCGGCGCGCCCGTCCTTACCGGCCGAGACGGCGTCGAAGCCGCCGTCCGCGCCCACAGCCACGTAAACATGCATGCTCGCGGCCACCTTGGAGGGGTCGAGCCCCGCGCTCATGGTGTCGACGAACCGCACCGTATAGGTGTCGTAGGCCGTGAGGCCCGCCGGGACCGTGGCGGAGAGGCGCCAGTACAGGTCGTCGGCGACCGTGGCGTCGGCGGCCTTCTGCCAGGCGGCGGTGCCGTCCTCCAGCACGTGCTTGGCGACCTTGGGCGTCGCGGCCTTGGGCTTGACGGTGACGGCGCTGCCGCCGACCAGGGCCATGATCGGCGCGGTGCCGGCCTCACCCTGGGCGATGGCGTCGTCGGCGGCGACGATGAGCCAGTAGCCGCAGGGCAGCTCGGCCGTCGTGCCCGCATTAAGGGCCTTGAACACGGCGCCAGAGCTCTGGAGGGAACGAGCGAGCTGTGCGCTCAGCGCGCTCGTAAGGTGGGAATCGGTGTTGAGCCACTCGGCAGCTTCCTGCGCGGTGGTCTGGGAATTGGGCATGCCGGCGCTGTGCAGCACGGGCAGTACGGCGTCGCGCACGGCGTCGCTTGCCCAGGCGAGGTCGGTGGCGATCTTGGCGTCGCTGTCGCCGTCGACGACGTTGGCGCTAAAGATCTGGTAGGCGTCGTAGCTGCTCGCCACGGTGCCGCTCACCGTGATGGAACCGGTCGAGGTCGGCGCGGCCTGCGCGGATGCGGGGAACACAACCGCGCAGGTGCCGATCAGGAGGGCAAGCAGCGCAAACAAGATCGGGAAGGAGCAAACTTTCTTATTCACGACGCTTACCTCCCTTCGCATTCGCCTTGCGACGAATGTGCATCCAGGCCGCAGCAGCGCAAAGCACCGCCGCGCCGGCAAGGTACGTCAGAGTGACGCCCGACATACCAGAAAGGGGCAAAGAGGTGGAGTAGGTGTTGGTGAAGGTGGGGATGGACTTGTCGATGAGGTCGTGATCCGTGTCGTTGGTCACTTTATTACCGTTGCGGTCCCGAATCTGCTTGTAGGTCGCAGAGATGTTAATCTTGCCTTTAGAGCCATCAGTTGCCTTGACCGTAATCTGATAGACCGACTGATCGAACTTGTAATGCGGGTAGGTTGAACTTTCTTCCTTCTCGCGCACATAGTACGTGAAGGTCTTGGCGCCATTTTCGGGGTCCTTGAGCTCATAGTTCTTCGTCGTGAAATTGACCGTGCTCGTCGCATTACCGTTTTCGTCAGTTGTGACATGCGTGAGATCAATTGTTATCGTTTCTGGATTGGAGAAGCTCTCGTCGTTCGCAAGTTCGAACTTGAACTTCTTCATCTCGCCGCCGTCGACCTTCTTGGTCACCTGAGGTGTCCAAGAGCCCTTGGGTGTGTATGCATTAGTAAAGGTTTCGCCTTCGGTGATATTAATGGAGACATCACTACCGTTGGACGGAGTAATCGTATTCGACTGTTCAATCGTCTTCGACTGTTTCTTCTCGAGTTTAGTGACCTTTACACGCGTAACTGCAAAGTAGGTGTAAGTGATGTCCAGCACCGTCTGTGTCTGGGCCTCCGTTGTTTCAAACTCAATCTTGTAGATAGTCTCGTCGTAAGTCACACCAGGAACGGGCGTGTCGCCGGGATCCTTCGCGGGATCCTCAACTAGGTAGTAGACAACCGGGCCATCGGAGTAGACCCTGCCCAAATCAAAGGCAAAGCTACCGTCAGCGTTGTTCGTGACCCCATCGCCAATTTTTGAGCAGCCATTGAGCTGCAATTTGCCATCAATATCAAAGCTAGGAACCTGCCCTATCTTGTTCTGCTTCAAGAGCTGGAACTTGAATTCTCCCGCATCAAGCGCGCGGCCCGTCAGTGCCTTAGTGCCGTTGAGCTTCATCTTGGGATACACACTCACCTGCGTGGTATCGCCGGCGACAACGTCTCCGTTAGTCATGATTCCGCCACCGTGGATGTTGGAACTGTTGCCCGTGATGAAGAGGGACGCAGCCGCGGTAGCAGCATCCTTATCATCCTGAATCGGCTCAGATCTAAGGCCAATCATGTACTTAGCTTGGCGCCCCTCGTACTTGCCGATAGACGTTGGTGTTTTGTCGATCGTGCCCGTCCAATTGGCAGCTCCGCCACCAAGCATCTGACCCGTTACGGCAGCGATATATTCACCGTTAGTATGATCGCGAATAAGAAAAAGATCCTGGTGACCGGCTTCTTTAAACTTTTCAGTTATTTCGCCGCCATCTTTTTCATCCTTGTCATCGGTCTTTTCGTGTGTGCCACCCGATCGTTTAACACCATTTTCGTCAGAATTACCGAAAATCGCGATGCCATCGGTATCGGTAATGGCAGTCTTACCAGTCGGGCAAGCGGCAAACCCGCCGCCAAAGCCTTTGGCATGATTGTTGGTAATCAGAGCGTTAGAAATCCTGAGGCTTGCCGGCTGAACGCTGCCGTTGCCACCCTGGACGAAAACTCCGCCGCCGCCCCAGTCGTTGGATGTATTAGTCGTATTGTTCGTGATATAAGCGTGTGAATCAGCGTGCGAATCAATCGGCACTTCAAACACGCTCTCAGTAGGCGCAGAGATACGGATACCGCCGCCCTCCGAGTGTTCCGCCACGTTGCTAGCTATTGTTCCACCAGAAAACGTAAACCTGGAAAGAGCTCGATTCCAAGCGCCAGCATAAACGCCGCCGCCAGCCTCGGCAGAGTAGTTGCCCGTGATGTAGCCGCCGCTAATAACCAGACTGCCATTTTTCTGTCCTTCATTGTGGCTAAAGGCAGCAATGCCGCCACCACCGTGACAACCGTTACCTTTGTGTCCTTCATCGGTATAGAACTGATATTTGTTGTTAGTAATGTAACCATTCGTAATGGTCACCATAGAGTCCTCAGCACAAATTCCCGCGCCATAACCGCTTTCATAATTATTTGTACCGTTACCGGAGATAATACCGCCAACCATGTTTACCGTAGAATTCAGGGCATAAACGCCGCCGCCACTGGGGGCATAGTTACCAGCGATTACGCCGTCAGAGATCTCCAGGGTTGAGTTGTCCATGGCAGCAATTCCAGCACCAGCACCATCTCTGCCCACAGAAGCACCGCAAACGTATCCGCCACTCATGTTGACGGTAGAGCCGTTCTGGGCATAGATAAGGTGAGCAACGTTGCAATTTTCCTCTTGAGTAAGCACGCCACTCTGAAGGTTAAACGTACCGCCCTTACCATTGGTGCCGAAAAGATTGATGAGACTCACTCTGTTGCTGCTGTTGCACGCCACGATGGCACCACCGATAGTCACTTCGTGTCTATAAAGAGCCTCAGTAGTGCTGGTACCGCCCTCATTAACAGACGATCCAGTTACGTAATAAATGAGCTTGTCCGGAATTTTAGAAGTCTCATCGCAAACCACAGAGGCAAGGTTGGCATTTTTGCTGAGTGTGCTGTTAGAGCATTCAAAGTTGCTGGCCGTCGGATTGTCCACTGTAGCTTGCTGACTGTCCATGACGGTTAGCGTTGCACCGCCGGTGATATTGAACAGGGATTGATTATCACTTGTATGTGTAATCTTGTGGCCGTTAAGGTCAATTACGGTTTCGCCATGGTCGAACGTAATAGTGTCCGCGTACTCAAGATCCTCAGTGAGACGGTAGTTACCAGGCGTTCCGCCATTTCCGAATTGATTATGGATGCTGTTTTGATTCAGCAAGGTAAAGCCGTCCGCAGCGGTCGGCATGACATCATTCTCATCATTGGCTCCATCATCCACAGGCTGCTCGGCACTTTTGGCGCACGCATCATCAGACGGAAGGCCTACCGTGGCAGCGTCACCAGAGGTTTCGCCGCCCTCGGCGTCGTTGCTTTTCTGGTTTTCGGCGTCTTTGCCCGTGGAATTGTCCGCACCGGCTTCCTCGCCCAAAACGTTCTCGCCTGCACCGGCGTTCTTGTCTGCAACGGTCTCCACGGCCGCGCCCGTCTGATCATCGTTGGCAATGGCCTGCGAGATTGGAGGCATAACGAGCGACAGTACCAGGCTCAACACGGAGGCTCCGCACAAAACGCCTGCCAGTACACGGCGCGTCGCTTTATTACTCTGCTTAGATTTGTCTGAATTTGCTTTCATCGATGTCTCCTCCCCAAGAGACCGCGATCTTGCTCTTTCACTATCAAGCGTATCTGCGCAACCCGTAATTGCGCACACTTAGTAATGAATATTATAACGATTGTTTGAACATCTGGGCAAAAATACCGATAGTTTTGTAGCAAATTGTCAATTCTCTTGACATTTGCTCAGATTTACCTTCGTTTATTCGCTATTTATTTTTTGTTTCTACTGGTAATTTGGTTGCCATCATTTTTTTAATGGCATTAGATTTATTTGCACAAATTTTTGCTCAAGAGCAAACATCCCGCTCACGATCGAAAATCGACCGTGAGCAGTAGGTCATTAACCCGAAGGAATATCCTTCCAAACTGATGAGAATATCTTTAGCCCATCGGCGGTTAGAAGCATGATGTTCAGACAGCTATATTTGAATTTGCACGCAGATTTTCGGTATCAAATCGCCTGAGGCCACCACAAAGGTACCTGCCCCCTTTGTGGTGATTCTCCCCCGGCGCTACAGCAGATGCTCCTCGATAAAGATCGCGATGCCGTCTTTGTCGTTGCTCGCGGTTACAAAGTCGGCGGCGGCACAGGTGGCGTCGCTGCCGTTTGCCATGGCCACGCCCACGCCGGCGTCGGCCACCATGCAGGTGTCGTTATCGGCATCGCCAAACACGCAGATGTTCTGGAGCTCCATGCCGTTGAGCTCCGCCACGCGCACAAGGCCGCGCGACTTAGACACGCGCGGATCCATGAACTCGTAGAGCCGCTGCGTGGTCTGCAGAGCCGCCGCCTTAACGGTATCGTCGGCGAACGTCGACGCCCGTTCGATGACCTGCGGCATCACCTCGGGCGCCATGGTAAACATCACCTTGGTCTGCGGCTCGCGCAAAAACTCGGCAAAGTCGACCACCTTGTAGGGCACGCCGTCGACACGCGATAGATGCTCGACGCATGCATTGCTCTCGGGCACATAGAGCACGCCGTCCCGAGGGCAAACGGGCGTTGCCGGCAGGCCTGCCATGTGCTCGCAGATGTGCGCGATGGTCTCGCCCGGTAGCGGGTAGCTCAGCTCGTTGATGCCGTGTGCGCGGTCGATGACCTCGGCGCCACCGCAGCCCACGAGCACGTCTACCAGGCCTTCGATACCCCAGAGCCCAAACATGGCCTCGGTCGCCTGGGCGTCGCGCCCGGTGCACAGGCCAAAGAGCACGCCGCGCTCGCGCAGTGCGCGGATCGCCGCCACGGTGCGCGGGGACACCGTGTGCTGGCTCGTGAGCAGCGTGCCGTCGATATCGCAGAACACGGCTTTGATGTGGTTGAAGGTGGTGTCCATGGGGGCCTTTCTGGGTAGCACGTCGGTGCTGAATGTAGTCGGAAATGGTGTACATGGTATACCAAGGCGCAGGCGCGGCCTGTCAAAGCAAAAACCACCACAAAGGAGCCTGGCCCCTTTGTGGTGGCCGGATCCGCAGGATGGCCTGACTCGGGACGCAAACCATCACAATATTCGACGTTATTCGGCAAAATCGCGATTTTCATCGAATGTTGTGATGGTTTTTACTGCCTTGCGGCACGATCAAAATGTCGGCGTTCAAACAGCAGCAACGCCGCGGGAACCGCCGTCACGACCATGCCCGCACCAACGAGCGTCTGCTGCACGCCAAACGTCGCCGCCAGCCACGGGGCAATCGCCAGCGGGGCCACGCCGGCGAACATGTTGCCAAAACCCATGACCGAGTTCACGCGACCGAGCTGCTCGAGCGGGGCCGTCGTTTGCACGATCGTGTTGTGGAGCGGGTTGACGACGCCCCAGGCCACGCCCAGGGCAATCTGGCCAATGAGCGCCACGCCCACATACGTTGTTCCCACGTAGAGCAGGCTTCCCAGGCCCACGGACATAAGCGCCGCGAGCAGCGTTTTAAGGTTGATCAGATGCGGCGGCAAACGGAGCGCAATAACGGCGCCCAGCACCGCGCCCACACTGCTGGCCGACGAGAGCCAGCCCATCCATTCGACACCGACGTGCAGAACATCGCGGTAGAAGAACGACTCCAGCGGATCGAAGGCACCGTAGCCAAAGTTCGAAAGGAAAATAATGCAGAACAGCAGGGCGAGGACGCTGTTGGTAAAGACCGTCTTGATGCTGGTCGCGAAGGTGACGCGGGTGGATTTGCTGGAGTCGGAGCTTTGACTGGCAGTACTTGCCGTTGTGCTGCCGTCCGCAGGAGTACTTTCGCGCGCGGCGACGCGACCTCCTTGCGGCCTAAAGCCCCAACCGGCGGCGAGCGCCAGTACGGTAAAAATCACCATGAGCACGAACACCGCGCGTGACGATGCAGCCGCCGCGACAAAGCCGCCCAGTGTGGGGCCAACGATGATGCTCACGTTTGAGAGCATGGCGATGGCGGAGTTGATGTCTTTGAGCTCGACAGGATCGTCGGTGAGGTAAGCCGGATAGGATGTGGCGATGGGCTGGGCGAACCCCATCACAAAGCCCAGGAGCACCGCGCCGAGCAGGACGATGCCGGTCGCGCTGCCAAAGGCAATGATCGCCGCGCCGGTTGTCACCGTGCCCACGATGCTCAGCAAGAAATGGTGGCGCGGGCCCCAGGCGTCGAGCACCGCGCCACCCGCAAAGGATCCCAGGATTACAAAAACATTCATAAACAGGACGGCCAGCGATGTCGCCACGACCGAGGCATCGTCCGCATAGGTGAGCGTTCCGATAACGCCGATAAAATAACTGGTCTGAAAACCGGTGTAGATAAGAAAGCGCATTGCCACCAGGCGCTTGGCCTGCACGGGCAACGATGATTGAGGTTTTGAGAGAAAAGGGATGAGCATGGAGACTCCTTGTTTCACACGAATACGGGCGGCGGGCATTCGCCACCGTCTGTCAAATCAATCTATCCGCATGAAACTTTAAGGACGCATCAAGCCTCTTCTCTCCGTTTTTTGCCCGTCATGAACTATTTGGTAGATTGTAAGGCATGTCCCACACATCTACCAAAGCAAAAACCACCACAAAGGAGCCTGGCCCCTTTGTGGTGGTAATGACGTTTTCCTTGATAGAACCTGCCAAAATAAACCTGTCCCTTTTTGGCAGGTTTTAGGCCAGATGATCTTGAATCAGGTCGCAGATGGCTCGGGCGTCGTTGATGTTGATGGCTCGGGTCGCAAAGCCGGCATCGAATGCCTGACGCGCCAGGGCTTCGTTGCAGGCAAGGGCCAGCGTGCGACCGTCGACCAGGTCGAGCGAGCTCTTGCCGCGCAGACGGTCGACACCGGAGCGCGCGACCACGATGTTGTCGAAGCCCTCGGTCTTGTAGCCCTCGATGATCACCACGTCAACATCGTTGTAGCGCGACAGCAGCTCGCGCGCGGGCATCTCGTCCTCCTCGCGCGTGTCGGCGTACTCCGCCCAGCGCGTGGCACAGATGAGGCCCACGTGCTTTGATCCGGCCTGGTGATGGCGCCAGGTGTCCTTAGCGGGCACGTCGATATCAAAGCCGTGGTGCCCGTGATGCTTGAGAGAACCCACGCGCAGGCCGCGGCGGGTGAGCTCAGCGATAACCTTCTCGACGAGTGTGGTCTTGCCCGAGTTTTGGTAGCCGATAAACGCGATCGCGGGGACGGCCGGTGTCGGAGCTGCGGGCGCGACCGGAGCAGGCGCGCTTGAGGGCGCGCTGCCGTCGACGCCCGCAGCCTCAACGGCAGCAGCCTGACGCTCGGCGCGATCCCACACGCCCGAACGGCCGCCTTCCTTGTGCAGCAGGCGCACGTCGACGATCTCCATGCCGCGATCGACGGCCTTGCACATGTCGTAGATGGTCAGACACGCGGCACTCGCGCCAGTCAGAGCCTCCATCTCGATACCCGTCTTGCCCGTCACGCCTGCCGTGACCAGCACGTGAAAGCCAACCTGTCCGTCCGCGCGCGCCGGCGCCCAGCCCTCGGGCACGTCCTCGGCAGGCGTACCCGCCGGAGCGATGGGCGCAATGTCGCACTTGCTCTTGGTAATGAGCAACGGATGGCACATGGGAATGATATCGCTCGTGCGTTTGATGGCCATGATGCCCGCCACGCGCGCGCAGGCGAGCACATCGCCCTTTTTAGCGCGGTCCTGCAGCACCATGGCCTGCGTCTCGGGGTGCATGAGGATGGTGCCCTCGGCGATGGCGATGCGATGGGTCTCAGCCTTGTCGGACACGTCGACCATGCGTACCTCGCCCTTGGCGTCCACGTGCGTCAGCTCGTCGCGACGGGCGTCGCGGGCGGGCTCGGTGGCAGCGCTGGCAGTCGGCTGTGCGCCTGCAACGGCATCGCTGGCCGCAGCCGCGCCTTTGTGGGCAGACATCGCGGCCCCGCGAGCGGCCTTGGTGGCATCGGCGTACCTGCTCTTGGCCATATGATCATCCTCCGATTTGGGACATAAATCGTTGCGTGCCCTCAATTATCGCGTGTTCCTGCGG
>CAVHBE010000107.1:0-2713 GCA_963634045.1 Methanobrevibacter smithii | reverse complement strand
GGTGGTCGCGGTCGATCCCCAGAGCGATATCTACACGCTTGCCGATCTTGAGGATAAGATCGTGGCGGTTCAGTCCACCACCAAGCCCGAGGGCATTTTGCTCAATCGCACAAATGAAAGCGTTCCGCAGATCAAGGAACTCTACTGCTTTTCGGACCGTTCATGCCTGAACCCGGCGCTCGTCGAAGGCCTGGTCGACGCCATCGCCGCGCATGAGTCCTTGCTGCTCACCTACGAAAAAGACTATGGCGTAACGTATCGCATTTTGGATGAGCCGCTGCTAGAGGTTGGTTTGGGCACCGCTTTCGATATCAACGATATGCGCGGCATCGACGTCAAGCTCACTCATGCCTACCAAGAAATGCTTGCCGATGGCACCATGGAACGCCTGGTGTCAAAGTACTTCGATGACCCTTCGCCATTTTTGAATGTGGAGGGTCTGTCATGATCGATGCGCCTGACCACGCCGTAGAGGAGCGGGGCAATCGTTCGGCAGGGGCATGGCTCCTTGTCGCTCTGCTGGGGATAGTGCTCTCGGTTGCTGCCGGCATGATGGGCTACGGTTACATGACGGCCCAAGCCGAGCAGCGCTTTGCCGACGTTGTCGATTACGTGGCGACGCAGAGCCTTTCCTACGATGCATTCAATAGCGCCTATACGACCAAAAACCTGATACGCGTTATGGAGATCGCCGGAGAGGCTGCCCGCGATATGGAGCGCGACGGTTCGGTGGATAACGCCATGCTGGAGCAATACGCCGACCAGTTCAACGTGAGCGCGCTGATCGTGACGGACGCATCGGGCAATTTGGTGTCCGAGTCCTCGACGGGCGATGTGGACTACGGGTCGCTCGCTACGTATCTCAAAGAATCACCCGTGCTTGAGGTGGCAACTCATCCGCTTAAGTCCTATACCGCCCGCATCACGCTTGCGGATGATTCGGTCGCAGACATTGGCTGCGTGACTCGGCAGGATGGCGAGGGCATCGTTATCGCGGTAAGGCATCAGAGCGCGAAAGCGGTTGCAAGCAATACGCTCAAACTGCAGAGCTTGCTTGGTGGCTATGAAACCATCGATAGCGGCAATATCGTGATCGAAAGCGACGGCAAGGTCGTTGCGACCAATGCCGTTGAACCCACCGTATTGGGCGTGTTCGATCTGCCTGCGACGGATGTCTTTATTGTCGACGGTATTAAGGATCGATGCCTGGCTGGTAAGGTCAGATTGGTTAACGCCGACGGCGAGTGGTATTTGGGCACATTTGGAAAAGCGCACAAATTCTATGTGTACACCTATGCCTCGGCGCAGCGCTACTTTGAGGTCGCCGCGGCTGTTGCCGCCGGCGTGCTGGTGCTCTACGGCGGTGTTATAGCCGTTGTTGTGACGGTGCGCCGCCGCGCTGATCGTCGACGTTTGACGGACTTGCTGCAGCAGGAGCGCGACTATGGCGACAAGCTGGCAAAGGCGGCGCGTGAGGCCTCGTCTGCCAACTCGGCAAAGACGGAGTTTTTGCGCCGCATGAGCCACGATCTGCGCACGCCCATCAACGGCATTCGCGGTATGGTTGAGGTCGGCGATGCCAATGCGGGCGATCTGCAAAAGCAGACCGAGTGCCGCTCAAAAATCTGGACAGCATCGGGACTGCTGCTCGACCTTGCCAACGAGGCACTCGATATGAGTCGCCTGGAGAGCGGGCAGGTCGACCTGAACCTCGTACCCATAAATTTGGTGGCCCTCAACTGTGAAGTGCGCGATATTCTGGAGCGCCAGGCCGAGGAGCGTCTGGTGACAATTATCTCCGACCAGCAGACGCTTAATCATCCCTATGCGCGGGTGAGCGTGACGCACCTCAAGCGTTTGTTGCTCAATATTGCCGGCAATGCCGTCAAGTACAACCGCCAGGGCGGCTATGTTCGCCTGGTGTGCCGCGAGGTGGAGCCGGCGGATGGCGTCCTCGTCTATGAATACACGATCGCCGACAACGGTATTGGCATGAGCGAGGAGTTCCAGCAACACCTCTATGAGCCGTTTTGCCGTGAGGAGCAACAGGTGGAAGGCGCTTCATCGGGAACTGGCCTGGGCGCGCCTATCGCAAAACAGTTGGTCGAGCTTATGGGCGGAACCATGAGTTTTACGAGCGTCTTGGGGCAGGGGACGACGTTTACCATCCGCCTGCCGTTCGAGAAATGCAAACGCTCCGAGATTCCTCAGGCAGTTCGCGTGGATGGGGGCGATGGCGATGCGCTCCAGGGCTTGCGCGTTTTGCTCGTAGAGGATAACGATCTGAATGCCGAGATCGCGCAGTTTACGCTCAGCCGTGCCGGTGCCATCGTGACGCATGCTAAGGATGGTGAGTCTGCCGTCGAGATGTTTACCGCGAGCGCACCGCACGAGTACGACGTGGTGTTGATGGACATCATGATGCCTGGCATCGATGGCCTTGAGGCCACGCGTCAGATTCGAGCACTCGATCGCGAGGATGCCGCGACCACGCCGATTATCGCCGTGAGTGCCAACGCCTTTGCCGACGACCGCAGGCTTTCGCGCGAGGCGGGCATGAACGCGCACCTGAGCAAGCCTGTGAGCTCGCAAGAGCTCGTCGAGGCGCTAGCGCACATAGCCGCCGACGCTTCATAAGCATATGGCCCGGTTCCAAGGTTGAACTGCCTCCCATTTCTTGGACATGAGAAATGGGAGGCTTTCTTTATGCGCG
>CAVHBE010000106.1:1778-2250 GCA_963634045.1 Methanobrevibacter smithii | reverse complement strand
GCTCTCGGTAATAGCCTTGGAGAAGAAAGCAAAGCGCTCGCCGTCGTCAAAGAAGCCGTACGGATAGTCGCGCGCAAAGTAGCGCTCGTTGTCGATGAACATATAGGTGACGCCGTCGTGCTCGAGCTTCTCGAGTCCGCAGTACTCATTGCGCCAGCCCAGGCTCACGTAAAAGTCGGAGAAGTGCTCCATCTGCGCCTTGTACTCGTCCTTGATGGTGGCGTACTTGGGTACCATCACGATGACTTCGGCGCCGGCGCGCACAAGCGCCGCAGGCAGCGAACCCGCCACGTCGCCCAGGCCACCGGTCTTTACAAACGGTGCGCACTCGGCCGAGGCAAACACGATCTGCATCTTTTTGCTGGAATCAGCCATATTGTCTCCCATGTTGTTATTCGAGAATAGCCGCCAGGCGCGAACCGGGCGGCTATTCTACATGTTACGAGCGATGTTGCGGTGCCAACGTTAACGT
>CAVHBE010000106.1:0-1764 GCA_963634045.1 Methanobrevibacter smithii | reverse complement strand
GAGCCTTGCCCAGCACCAGGATGTTCTCGGGCGTGCCGCGAAGCTCGGTGTTGGTGGGTACCACGTTGTTCTTGTCCAGGATGGCGTTCTCAACGCGGGCGCCGCTCTTGATGATGCAGCTCTGGTTGATGATCGAGTTGGTCACCGAGGCGCCTTCCTCGACCACGACGCCGCGCGACAGGATCGAGTTGCGCACGGTGCCCTTGATGATGCAGCCGGCCGAGATGATCGAGTTGCAGGCGTGGCTACCGGTCGCGTAGCGCGAAGGCGGTACGTCGTGAGCCTTGGTCAGGATCGGGCGCTCGGGGTCAAAGAGCTGGTCGGCCACGGTCTGGTCGAGCAGGTCCATGCTGCGGCGATACAGCGACTTCTCGCTAAACACGCCCACAACCTCGCCCTTGTACTCGTAGCTGCACACATCGATGTTACCAAAATCGCCCTGGAGTGCCTCGAGCAGGTCCAGATAGTCAGCGGCCTGGTAGTGGTCGATGATCTCGAGCAGCGTCTCGCGGTTGACGATGCAGCAGTCCATAGAGGCGTTGTCGCCGTACACGACGCCGGCACTCACGCCCGTCAGGCGGCCGTTCTCGTTAATTTCGAGCTTGGTCTCGTCATCGACGTTGCGCGTGGCTTTGCAGTACACCACGGTCATCTGTGCACCGGAGTTCTCGTGCGCGTCGATGATGGTGTTGAGGTCCATATTGAAGATGATGTTGGTGCCCATCATCACAACATAGGGCTTATCCGAGCGCTGGAACAGCGTCTTGTTGGAGATG
The DNA here is from genome assembly GCA_963634045.1 of Methanobrevibacter smithii. GTDB lineage: Bacteria > Actinomycetota > Coriobacteriia > Coriobacteriales > Coriobacteriaceae > Collinsella. The sequence continues at coordinate 988 of CAVHBE010000106.1, read as the reverse complement.
ATGTCGCGCAGCAGGAAGCGCATGCCGCCCTTGGTGGTGCCATACGCGTTGCCGGGGACCATGAACAGGCCACCCTTCTTGCGGTCCAGGCCCCAGTCCTTGCCCGAGCCCACGTGGTCGATCAGCGAGCGGTAGTTGCCCGGCATGACGACGCCGACGGTCTTAATGCCGGCATTCATCATGTTGGACAGCGGGAAGTCGATCAGGCGGTAGCGGCCCAAAAACGGGACGGACGCGATGGGGCGGTTCTTGAGCAGCACGCTGCCGTAGGTCGAAGAGTAGTTAGCGGTGATATAACCGATGGCCTTGCGATTGATCATCGGATCATTCCCCCTTCCCGATAACGACGTCATTTCCAACGACGGCCGTATCCTTGGTGGTATCGACAGAGCCGAGCTTCACGCCCTCTTCGACCGTGGAGTTCTCGCCCAAAATAGCGCGGCAGATGTGCGCGCCGCTCTTAACGTGCGCACCCGGCAGCAGCACGGAGTCCTCGACCACGGCGCGCTCCTCGATAATGACATCGGTCGAAAGGATCGAGTGGCGAGCGGTGCCGTAGATCTTGCAGCCGTTGGAGACCAGGCAGTCGTCCAGGCGACCATCCGGACCAATGTAGTGCGGCGGTCGCGTTGTGATGTTGGACATGATGGGGAAGTGCTTGTCGAACAGATCGAACTCGGGGTTATTGCCCAGCAGGTCCATCGAGGTCTCGTGGAAGCTGGCGATGGTGCCGACGTCCTTCCAAAAGCCGTGGAACTCGTAGCTGTACAGACGCTTGTTCTCGCCGAGTAGCTTGGGGATGATGTCCTTGCCAAAGTCGTGGCTCGAGCGCTGGTCCAGAGCGTCCTCCTCGAGTGCCTCGATCAGCACGTCGGCCGAGAAGATGTAGATGCCCATAGACGCGAGATTCGAATCGGGCTTATCGGGCTTCTCGGTGAACTTGGTGATGCGGCCGTCCTCGGGGTCGGTGGTCAGGATGCCAAAGCGG